>NZ_JAALDX010000074.1 GCF_014145095.1 Dietzia sp. SLG310A2-38A2
GGCAGTGGGCCGGACCCCGTGGTCCTGGACGTGATCCCCGGCCCGCGCGACGACCTGTTCCCTCCCGGGGCCTGGCGCGTCCTTGCGGAGACCGGGCACGTCAGTGGTCATGCGGACCGGGTGGGGGTGCGCATCGATCCGGCCGAGCCCGTCCCGCGGTCGAGCACCCGCGAGATCCCCAGCGAGGGCATGGTGCGCGGCGCGGTGCAGGTCCCGGCCGACGGTTCGCCGGTCGTGTTCGGGCCGGACCACCCCGTCACGGGCGGGTACCCGGTGATCGGGGTGCTGACCGCGCGGTCGTCGGACGCACTGTCCCAACTCCTGCCGGGAGCGCCGGTGAGCTTCCGGAAGGTGTCCGAGTGACCGACTAGGGTGTGCGAGGCGGAACCAAGTACCCTGGACCGTTGGTGTGCGCGGAATCACTGCCTGCGGGCGGGTTTTCGTCCCTCACCGAAAGACGACTCTCTTCGAGGTGAAAGCAAACCATGCCAGCGATCGTCCTGATCGGCGCCCAGTGGGGCGACGAGGGCAAGGGTAAGGCCACCGACATCCTGGGTGGCCGCGTCGAGTACGTGGTCAAGCCCAACGGCGGCAACAACGCCGGGCACACCGTGGTGGTGGGCGGCGAGAAGTACGAGCTCAAGCTCCTGCCCGCCGGCATCCTCTCACCCACGGCCGTGCCCGTGATCGGCAACGGCGTGGTGGTCAGTCTGGAGGCGCTGTTCGCCGAGATCGACGGCCTCGAGGCCCGCGGAGCCGACACCTCGCGGCTGCGGATCTCCGCCGACGCCCACCTGGTGGCCCCGTACCACCAGGAGTTGGACAAGGTCACCGAGCGGTTCCTGGGCAAGAAGGCCATCGGTACCACCGGCCGCGGCATCGGGCCCACCTACGCCGACAAGGTCTCGCGGGTGGGGATCCGCGTGCAGGACGTCTTCGACGAGTCCATCCTGCGCCAGAAGATCGAGGGCGCCCTGCACCTCAAGAACCAGATCTTCGTCAAGATCTACAACCGCCGCGCGGTCGAGGTCGAGGAGATGGTCGAGTACTTCCTCGGGCACGCCGAGAGGCTCCGGCCCATGGTCAGCGACACCACCCTCATGCTCAACCAGGCGCTGGAGCGCGGCGAATCCGTGCTGATGGAGGGCGGCCAGGCCACCATGCTGGACGTCGACCACGGCACCTACCCGTTCGTCACCTCGTCCAATCCCACCGCCGGCGGCGCCTGCGTGGGGTCGGGCGTCGGGCCCACCAAGATCACCCACTCGCTGGGCATCGTCAAGGCGTACACCACGCGGGTGGGCGCCGGGCCGTTCCCCACCGAGCTCTTTGACAAGTGGGGCGAGTACCTGCAGGTCACCGGCGGCGAGGTGGGCGTCAACACCGGCCGCACCCGGCGCTGCGGCTGGTACGACGCCGTGATCGCGCGCTACGCCGCCCGGGTCAACGGCTTCACCGACTACTTCCTCACGAAGCTCGATGTGCTCACCGGCATCGGCGAGATCCCGATCTGTGTGGCTTACGACGTCGACGGCGTCCGGCACGACGAGATGCCCATGACGCAGACCGACTTCCACCACGCCACGCCGGTCTACGAGACCATGCCCGGCTGGGAGGACAACATTCGCGGGGCGAGGGCCTTCGGGGACCTGCCGCCCGAAGCCCGCGACTACGTGCTGCGGCTCGAGGAGCTGGCCGGCTGCCACATGTCGTACATCGGGGTGGGGCCGGGCCGCGACGAGAACGTGGTGCGGCGCGACATCCTGGGCTGAGGGGCTGGCGCGGAGGGGCTTGAGCTGAGTGGCTGGCGCTGAGGGGCCGAGGGGCTGGCGCCCGCGGCTCTGACACCGACTGGCTCGCCCGGAGTGACGGTTGGCGGGGTTGCCCGCTCCCATCCCCCCACGGCGTCGCGGATGCGTGGTTGTATTCACTTCAGTCCGGGCCTCACGGCCAGCGGGCGAGGCGGGCCGCTCGGAGCGGTCGTCCCACGGGATTCACCCTCGCCGGTCTATCGCGGGCGGAAGGACACCCTCGTGCGCGTGAACCGAGTCGTATCCGTTGCGGCCACAGTCGCCCTGGGGGCCGCCGCCATGGGTGGTGGTGCCGGGATCGCCCGGGGACAGTCATTCGACACGGCTTCTGCCTCCGTGAGTTCGGTGGCCCCGCGGGCCCTCACATTGGCCCTCGACTCGGCTGACGCGGACGGTGCCGCCGGCACGCTGGGCAACAACACCGACGTGGACGTCGAGTGTGAAGTGCTCGTGGGGCCGGCCGCACTGATTCGCAGCCTCGAGGAGAATCTCGCCGCCGGGGGCGGACTGAACGGGCCTGAGGGCTATCAGGATGCGCTCGCCGCCGCGACTACTGCCGGGACCGTCGGCGTCGACCTGCTTGAACTCTCGGGTGGCCAATCCAGCGCGTGGCAGGTCGAGCTGTCCGCCGCCGCGGACTTCGCCGCAGGGGCCATGGCGTTGTGTGGCCACGAGTACCTGTATGTGTACGAGTTCGCGTACGAGTCCGGTGGGCGAGGGTCACTGGACCTCGGGTCGCTCCCGCTGGGGTCCGCGGAGCTCGGCTCGAGCGGATCATAGGAAACGGGATAGCTCGTCCGGAGCGCGGTCAGCCCGTCTCGTCAGCTGTTCCCGTCAGGTCGATCCCGTCACCCCATCAGGCCCGGCAGCTGCGGTAGCGGAAACGCTCCGCCCGCCACGCCCGCGCCGACAGCCAGCGCGATGGAGACTCCGACGCCCGCGAGAATGATGAGGCCGGCCCCGACGATCGGGTTGTCGAGCGAGCCACTGTCCGCGGACCCGGAGGCCTGCGCAACGTAAGTCACGTGGCCGTGCTGCGCGGGTGCGGCATGAGCGGGCGCCACGGCAACGGACGTGGCGGCTGTCAGAGCGAGAGCGGCGGCAGCAGTAGCTGTGCGGGTCATGATCATGTCCCCACTATCGCTTCCAAGGCGTCTCGCATTACCCGCGGTTTCGTCGTTCGCAGCAGTGCCTTGGGCGCTCACCCTGGGCGCTCGCCCTGGGCACTCGCCCCCGCGATTCGGCTCAGGGCACGCGATCCTGGGCACTCGCCCCCGCGATTCGGCGCGTTCTGGGAGGCATCGGCCAGGTGGGTCCGTTCCAGAACTCGCCGAGGATGCTCGAATCGAGACGAGCTTTCGCCGATCGCTCCTGGTCGCTCGTGGTCGCTCGTGATGCATCGCGATGGCCGCTGATCGCGAGCCTCGATTCGCGGACCGCGACCAGGCTGTGGATGGTCGTCCGCCTCGTCCACAGTCGGCTAATCACGACTCGATAACCGAGTTCCCGCGTAGCACCATGCGACCATGCCACCGACCCACTCAGACCCTGCGGGACCGCCGAGGCGTGAGGCGGCCTTCGTCAGAGCCGTCTACGGTGGCGAACCGTTCCTGGTCAACAGCGCGCTGGCCGCGGGGATCCTCACCAGACAGGATTTGCGTACTCGCTTCCGTCGACTGCACCCGAGGGTCTATGTGCGAGCGTCAGCGGAACTCGACGTAGCGCAGACGATCCGCGCGGCCTGGTTGGGGGGTGGCCCGCGCTCGGTGATCTGCGGGGGTGCCGCCGGGTACCTGGCCGGGGAAAGGTACTTCGGGGAGGAACTCGTCCGCGACGAGGTCCAACTCTGGAGGCCGATGTGGCGCAGCCCCCCGCCCGGCATCGTCGTCCGCAAATGGACCACCGCTCCCGAGCATGTCCTGTGGCAGGGGATGGCCGTGACGACGCCCGCCAGGACGGCAATCGACCTCGCCCGGCACCTGACGTCCGATGTCCGGGCGGTCGCAGCTCTGGATTCCCTGTGTCGCACGGGTGGCACCGATCCGGATGCAATCGCGGCTGCGGCGTTCGCCATGGCAGGTCAGACCGGGGTCCGTCGCGTGCTGGGGTTGCTGCCCTCTGTGGATCCGCTGGCCGAGTCCCCCAAGGAATCCGAACTGCGGATGATCATGGGCGCGACCGATCTGCCTGCGTTCGAGTCGCAGGTGGAGGTCCGGGACGAGTCCGGCGCGGTGGTGTCGCGACTCGACCTGGGTAATCGTCGGTGGAAGGTCGGATTGCAGTACGACGGCAATGAGCACCTGACCCGGGCCCGTCGAGACGGCGATTCCGTGGCGATGCTGCGGCTGGCGGCCCTCGGTTGGGAGGTGAGGCGGGTGACGCAAGGCCTGCTGCACACTCCGCAGACGCTCACCCGCTTCGTCCGCGGGGCCTTCGAGAGGCAGGGCTGGGAGCATTCCGTGCACCCCGGTCGCAATCACTGAATCCTGGTCACGTTCTGGGACGGTCCCACTCGGCCGATGCATCCAGGATCGCGCCGGATCGGGGATGGCCGGCGGCGTGCGCGGCTGG
>NZ_JAALDX010000075.1 GCF_014145095.1 Dietzia sp. SLG310A2-38A2
CTCACCCACACTCAGATGCGAAGAGCCAGATAAGGCTTGGCGACCTAAAGGAGCTGACGGAACCGAATTGCTTGTGAACCCCCCGTCCCAGTAATTCGGTGCGTATGCCGTTGTGCCGGGCGTGTAAGCGGAGCGGGCATTGGTTCCTGGCATCCCATTGAGGGGAAAGACGCTACTCTTCTGAGGTAATTCGGTGTCCGATATGCGTTTAACGCCGCATTCTGATCGCGAAAGGACGATGTACATCTTCGCGGCGAGAGTGTCAGGTACGTAGGATCCCAGAAAAGGCAATCTGGCCGTCCAGCTCTCCACGTAAAGCGCAACTTCGGAAAAGGCGTGCGGGGGATCCTGGCTCTCTCGCATTGTAATAATCGGCAAGTACCGTACAAATGTTGGCTCGTTGAGAAGCCACTGGACCCTTTGGAAGCTTGAGAAGGAGTGTGGTCCGGGGCCGCCTTGCCAGGGAGTATGAAAGGTCTCCGAGTAAGCAAGCCGGTCGGTTAACGATAGACTCTCAACCCCGATGTCGATACGGCCCGTGGGGGTACCCGCCTCTGCGAGTTTGCCGTTTGTCTGGGTCGTAAGGCTGCATCGAGCAGAGGTCTTGATGTCGGCGGAGTTGATCATCTGAGGGGAGCCGACGTTGATTCGTACTCCGAAACCGTAGGCTCTCGTGTCGAGACTGGCCGCCGCGAAGGTGTTCGCTGTTGTTCCGCATTGGTTAGGGGGGGGTTCGGTGTCGGCAAAGGACGAATTAATGAACTGACATCTAAAGCCACCAGGCCTTACAAGGTCTACCGGATGAGGCCATTGCCACCTGTTGTTCGCAACGTTCGCGCGTTGATTGTTGAGGGCTCTGTCGTCGTCTAAGGGCCCGTAGTTGTTCATCGTGGCGCCATCGTTTAGCGAAACAGGTCCTCTCCAGTGAGACTTCCATTGAGGATCGCCCGGAGATCCGATCGCGGTTTGCCCTGTGAGGCTTTGTTCGTATTCAAATGACTTCGAATACGTATTATTGTCAGGATATCCGGCGATTGTGGTCGAGGAGTATGCGCTACCGCCGACCAGCCGTGTGAAGGCAAGCGGCCACTGCGCGGCAACGCCCGCCTTGGCGAATTCACTGTCTGTGTAGGCGGCTTCAGTCTGCGCGACGAGGCCGTCACCGGTGCTTGCCGACACCACGGACAGGGCGGTGACGGCAGCCAGGGTTGCGAGGCCGACGGCGCGGAAACGGGTGTGGACGGACATCAGGTCTTCCTCTTCCGTGGCCAGAATGACCAGGTGACGAGCAGTGTCATGGCGATGGTCATGCCCGCCATGACGCGGGGATCAGACACCTTGGAGACGAGGTATCCGAGCTCGGGGACCGAATAGATCACCACTCGTGCCTGAGTGACCTGATAAGGGGCGGGGTCCTTGTTGTCATTGGCATCGCCCTTCATCTCGATGGAATACTCACCGCCACCGACATGGGCAGTCGACACGACGCGGTGTGTGACGGGTAGCTGCCCCGGGCGGTCGATGGTGAGGACGTCCCCGACCTCCGCCTGCGAGGCCTGGATCTCGCGGACGAGTGCCAGGGAACCCGTCGGGATGGTCGGGCTCATCGAGCCGGTTTTGAACATGATGAGCGAGATGTTGAACGCGAACGCGGCGACCACAGCGATGATGCAGATGACCCCGCCGAGCGCGAGCAGGTCGAGAACTCGCTCGCCTATCCACTTCCCGATGCGGGGGCTGCGTGGGGTCGTCGGAGCCGCGTGTCGAGGGCCGAGTGTGGTATGGGTCATCGTCGTCACGTTCCGATGATCGTGGTGAAGGGCCACGTGACCGAGAAGTCGGCGCCGTTCGCCGCGTCGGCGGTCGCGTTGTTGGCGAGGCTGTATTCAAAGCAGACGGTGCGGCCCGGGCCGGCGGTGGTGTCCGTCCCTGCCAGGAGAGTGATCGTGGGCCCGGTGATCACCGCTCCTGCGGTGGTGTAGGTCGTGGCGGTGCCCCGCAGATAGGAGACTCCCCCGGTTTGGGTCACTGTGGTGGAGTCGCAGGTGTGGTTGGGCGACATGTACGCACGGACTCGAACCGCGTCGACCATTGTCGGGGTCGAACTGCCGTTCAGAGTCACAACGCCGGTCCCCATGGTGACCGTGGCCGGGTTCGTCACGCCAGAACTCGTCCGCAGGGCGAACTTGGAGTACACCGTCGCGCCGGGAACCAGGCCGGTGGAGGGGTTCATCTCCATCACCGCGGCACTGCCGGAGGTGAAATGGTTGCTCCACGTCCCGTTAACCCCGTTAGTCGAGGTCGTCGATCCTTCGATCCCGCCGCGAATCGAGGCGAACTGGCCGTTCGCCCATGTGCCGTCCTGGAAGGAGGCGACGGTAGCCAGCGAGCCCAGGCCCAGAACGAGGCCCGCTGCGGCGAGAACACGGGTCTGGCGCCACCAACGATCATGTGTGCTCATCCCGCTCCTCCCTCCGAACTGCGAATTAGCGACAGGTACTTACACAGAAGTCGCTGTGAAGTGCCAGACGAGCCCCGCGGACCCGGTGCCATACGGGTTGGTCGACGGATCGACGCCCGAGCCCTGGGACGCCACTGTGACCTTGAAGCACACCGTCTTGGGGGTGGTGGCCGTAGTGTTCAGCGTCTTGTCCAGAGTCACCGTGCCGGAAGCAGAGGAGACCGGCTGAAGCGTGTCCGTGGCCGGGCCCTGAGCACTGGGCACGAGCGCGGTGCCGGCAAGGTACCCGGCCTCAGTGCAGTTGCCGGGACCGGGGACGACAGTGGCGCTCCACGTGAGCTTGGAGCGAAGCGCCGGATCGCCCGTACCGAGGTACTCAGAGACTCGGACCTGTCCGTTGAAGTCGGCCTTGGTCGAGTCTATTGCCAGGCTGAACGGTGCGTAGTAGCTGGCCCCCGGCACCACGATGGTAGGTACCACTGACGAGAAAGCGAGGGGCGCACTATCCCCCTGCGTCGAATACTCACCCCACGTGTGACTGGAGGTGGTACTCGGGCTTCCCTGGACGTTGAACTGACCGGCCCGGAACTGACCATTGACCCAGATGTCGTCCGACCAAGCAGCGAGCGTCATGGCGGCGCCGAGTCCCAACACGAGACCGCCAGCCAGAAGCGCACGGACGCGACGACGGTGGTCAGTCGAGCGCGAATTGGTAGTGGGCTCGGTCACAGAGGGGCCTTCCAGCGTTTGAAACGAAATGAGCGGGGCGGCAGCAGCCGCCCCGCTCAGTGTCGAGTTGACGAGGTGCAGCTGAACTGAGTCGAGGACGCGTTGGTGGCTCCTCGAAGTTCTTTGGCCAGGTCAGAGAATGGACCTCGGGATCCGCGAGGAACTACGCGTCGGTAGACAGGCCGTTGAACACCCAGGTGACCGTGGTTGCATCGTCTGGGCCTACGGTCGCGGCCTCGACCGCAGTCTGGTTGGCCGCGCGAGTGGCGTCACCAGCTGGGCCCTCTGCAGGAACGTTGCCCATAGTCACTGCAATGCACAGGTGCTGTCGGCCCGCCGGAATTTGGCCCGCCTCAACTTCGAGCGGGGTGTTAAGTCCGACGACTGCATTCACCTCGGCGGTATCGCCACCGGTCCACGGGGTCAGTCCCACTGCGGCTTCGGTCGGGTTGCAGGACTCACCGTGGGTCTCGCCGCCTGAGTAGATGTGGTAGGTAAGGACTTCGTCGTAGCTGCCGGCCGCCGAGACCGAGTCCAGAGTGAATGTGCCGTCGAGAGACGTGGGGACGCTAGTGGCTATGGTGAGCGGGGCATAAACCGTCTGGCTTGGCGCCATCTGGAGCGCGTCGAGCTGGAACGCCAGCGTCGCGGTCTCGGCGGGGGGAGGGCCGTCGGGACCGTCGTAGTCGGCAAAGGCGGTCCCGTTGGTCGAGCCCTGAAGCTCGAATGAGCCGGTATTGAATGTGCCGCCGGCGAACACATCATCGGACCACGCGGCCAGGGTCACGGCGGCACCGAGGCCGAGGACCACGCCGCCGGCGAGGATGGCCTTGCGCTTGCGGCTGCGCTCCTGCTGCTTGAGCTGGGCGTCGGGGGTGAGGGGTTCGTTGGCGTTCAAGAGACGCGCCTTTCCATGGGGGCCACCGGATGGGCCCAGAGGTGGTGTGAAGTGTCGGCCCCGTACGGATTCGGACGCTGATCGACATTGGGCCTCGGCGGGCCCCGGATAAGGATTGCACAGATTTCTTAACAATGACATATGGTTGACATACATTCATTAAGCCAGCGTGGCAGGCCGATCGGTGCATCGGAGCGCTCAGATTGGGCCAACAAGTTTGTGCACTCCTCAACGGTCTCAGTATCCTGTCAGCATAATGCGAGGTCACTAGGACGAGACCCCACGGCTGTCAAGTCTGGAACTCCCGCGCGGCGGCGCTGGCATACTCGGCTGCAGTGCCCCGACCACCGCGTCGGTGAAGTCACTCACACAACCCACGAGGAGTCGTCGATGCCCCCCACCTCCGCCCTGAAGCTCGGTTACAAGGCCTCGGCCGAGCAGTTCGGCCCGCGCGACCTGGTCGAGTACGCGGTCCTGGCGGAGCAGGCGGGCATGGACTCGGCCACGGTCTCGGACCACTTCCAGCCGTGGCGTCACGACGGCGGCCACGCCCCGTTCTCCCTGGCGTGGATGACGGCGGTCGGGGAGCGCACCGAGCGCCTGCAGCTGGGCACCTCCGTGCTCACCCCGACGTTCCGCTACAACCCGGCGGTGCTCGCGCAGGCCTTCGCCACCATGGCGTGCCTCTACCCGGGTCGCATTTTCCTCGGTGTGGGCACCGGTGAGGCGCTCAACGAGATCGCCACGGGCCACCAGGGCCAGTGGCCCGAGTTCAAGGAGCGGTTCGCCCGCCTGCGCGAATCGGTCCGCCTGATGCGTGAGCTGTGGACCGGCGAGACCACCAATTTCGACGGCGATTTCTACACCACCAAGGACGCCTTCCTCTACGACGTGCCCGAGGGTGGGGTGCCGGTCTACATCGCCGCCGGCGGTCCCGTGGTGGCCAAGTACGCCGGCCGGGTGGGTGACGGCTTCATCTGCACCTCGGGCAAGGGAATGGAGCTCTACACCGACAAGCTCCTGCCGGCGGTGGAGGAGGGCGCCGGGATCAACGACCGCGACTCCTCGCAGATCGACCGGATGATCGAGATCAAGATTAGCTACGACCCCGACCCGGCCGCGGCGCTGGAGAACTGCCGCTTCTGGGCGCCGCTGTCGCTGACCCCCGAGCAGAAGCACTCGGTGGACTCGCCGCGCGAGATGGAGCGCCTGGCCGACGAGCTGCCCATCGAGCAGGTCGCCAAGCGTTGGATCGTCGCCTCCGATCCCGAGGACGCCGTGGCGCAGGTCAAGCAGTACGTCGACGCGGGCCTGAACCACCTGGTGTTCCACGCGCCGGGCCACGACCAGAAGCGGTTCCTGGACCTGTTCAAGACCGACCTCGAGCCGCGGTTGCGTGACCTGGCGTGAGCGGCGCGAGCACCGTCCCAGGGCCGGACAAGGCTGACCTCTCCGGCCTCGAGGGCCTCCTCGACGTGGCCGAATCGGTTCGCGTCCTGCGCTACCCGCACGAGACGGAAGCCGACGAGGAGGGCCAGACCACTGAGTGGCACTGCGACATCGTCGTCGTCGACAACGTCCCCGCGCCCGGGTTCACCACCTACGCCACCGTCGGCGCCCGGGAGCTCCCCACCAACGTCACCACTCCCGAGGGCCGGCAGATCCGCAGTGAGTTCGTCACCGTGGGCCGCACCGGGCACCGCGCCATGGCCGACGTCCTGGACGCGTGCGCGCTGGCCGTCGCCACCGGGTCCATCCACGTGGCGCCGGGCGCGGTGATCCCGGGCGCGGTGGGGCTCG
>NZ_JAALDX010000076.1 GCF_014145095.1 Dietzia sp. SLG310A2-38A2
CGCGCGCCCAGCAGGGGCGCGTCGGCGGATCGCGCGCCCGCCGCGGACGACAAGGATGGTGGCGCCGTCACGTTCGCCGACATGGGGCTGGCCCCGGCCGTCGCCCAGGCTGTCCAGGACGTCGGGTACGAGGCCCCCTCCGCCATCCAGGCCGCCATCATCCCGCTGGTGATGGCGGGCCGTGATGTCGTGGGGCTGGCGCAGACGGGCACCGGCAAGACCGCGGCCTTCGCCCTGCCGATCCTCTCGCTCATCGACCCGGCGGTGAAGAGCCCGCAGGCGCTCGTTCTCGCGCCCACCCGGGAGCTCGCGCTCCAGGTCGCGGAGGCCTGCATCACCTATTCGGCCAACATGCCGCAGGTGAACGTGCTTCCCATCTACGGAGGTCAGGCCTACGGCATCCAGCTGTCCGGCCTGCGGCGCGGTGCGCAGATCATCGTCGGTACCCCGGGCCGCGTCATCGACCACCTCAAGAAGGGCACCCTCGATCTCTCGGGCCTGCGACACCTGGTCCTCGACGAGGCCGACGAGATGCTGGCGATGGGATTCCAGGAAGACGTCGAGCGGATCCTCTCCGACACGCCGGAGACCACGCAGGTCGCCCTGTTCTCGGCGACCATGCCCTCCGCCATCCGACGCATCTCGCAGAAGTACCTCACCGAGCCGGCGGAGGTGAAGGTCGCGTCCAAGACTTCCACCGCCCCGAACATCCATCAGCGCTACGTCCTGGTCAATCACCGGGACAAACTCGACGCCCTGACGAGGATCTTCGAGGTCGAGGATTTCGACGCGATGATCCTGTTCGTCCGGACCAAGTCGGCCACGGAGGAACTCGCGGAGAAGCTTCGGGCGCGCGGGTTCTCCGCCGCACCGATCAACGGCGACATCCCGCAGAACCTGCGTGAGCGGACCATCGAGGCGCTCAAGGACGGCCGGACCGACATCCTCGTGGCCACGGACGTGGCCGCCCGTGGACTCGACGTGTCGCGGATCAGTCACGTGGTCAACTACGACATCCCGCACGACACCGAGTCGTACGTGCACCGGATCGGCCGTACGGGCCGCGCCGGCCGCAGTGGTCAGGCGCTGCTGTTCGTCACACCGCGGGAGCGTCGCATGCTCTCCCAGATCGAGCGGGCCACCAGGCAGCCGCTGACAGAGATCCAGCTCCCGAGCGTGGATGATGTCAACGAGATGCGGATGGCCAAGTTCGGGCAGTCGATCACCGAGAGCCTCGATGATCCGAACCTGGCGATGTTCCGCCGGCTGGTGGAGGAGTACGCCAACGAGCACTCCGTCTCGATGGCGGATATCGCCGCCGCTCTCGCCA
The DNA here is from genome assembly GCF_014145095.1 of Dietzia sp. SLG310A2-38A2. Classification (GTDB taxonomy): domain Bacteria; phylum Actinomycetota; class Actinomycetes; order Mycobacteriales; family Mycobacteriaceae; genus Dietzia. Next base: position 1,331 of record NZ_JAALDX010000076.1, read on the forward strand.
CGCAGTCCCGAAATTCCGCCGACTTCCTCATGCGCGAGCCGGAGCGTCCCGCCCGACGTGAACGGCAGGACAACCCGCGCGACACCCGCCGGGACGACCGGCGCGAGCGGCCGGGCCGCGATTTCTCGGACGGCCCCCGTCCCTCGCGGACGGGCAAGGACATGGCCCAGTACCGGATCGCTGTCGGCAAGCGGAACAACGTCAAGCCGGGATCCATCATGGGCGCCCTGGCCAATGAGGCCGGGCTCAGTGGCGGCGACATCGGACGCATCTCGATCCGGTTCGACCACTCGATCGTCGAGCTCCCGGCGGGTCTGTCCCGGGATCAGATCGAATCGATGCGCGGGATCCGGGTTGCCGGTTCGGAGATCGATATCCGACCGGACTCCGGTCCGCCCGCCGGTCGCCCGTCCGCGGGTAGGGACGACCGTGGTGGCCGTCCCCGCGGTGGCGACCGCGGTGGTCGGGACGACGACCGTCGCGGCGAGCGTCGTGACGACCGCGGTGGAGGGTTCCGGC
>NZ_JAALDX010000077.1 GCF_014145095.1 Dietzia sp. SLG310A2-38A2
GGGCACGCCGACGGCCGGGGCGACGTCACCGGGGGGCGCGCCGAAGGACGGGGAGAAGCGAGCGACGACGACGAGGTCACCGGACACCGCAGTGGGCGGAGACAGGACGAGCGCGACGGCCGCGACCCCGGAGAGTGCCGGCGGCACCCCTGACGGCGCCGGCGAGAAGGGCGATTCCCCAGGCCGCGAGCCGAGGTCCTGACCCCGCTTCCCCCCGCGTCCCCCCATCGGGTGTGTTGAGAAACACGGCAGCAGGTATGTGACTACGCTCACAGAAACCGGTCCGGTCGTTTCCGCCGTGTCGACTCCGGCCGCCGTGAACACATATCCCGAGAGAGAGCCGCTGATGACCGATCACGACCACGCCCAGACCTACGCCCCCGACCCCGACTTCACCGCACAGGCCAACGCGCAGGCCGACCTCTACGACGTCGCCGCCTCGGACCGACTCGCGTTCTGGGACGAGCAGGCACGGCGTCTGGACTGGTCGACCCAGTGGTCCGAGGTCCTCGACTGGTCCGACGCCCCGGTCGCCAAGTGGTTCGTGGGCGGCACACTCAACGTGGCCCACAACTGCGTGGACCGCCACGTCGAGGCCGGCAACGGCGACCGGGTGGCCATCCACTGGATCGGCGAGCCGGAGGACGACGCCCGCGACATCACCTACGCCGAGCTCAAGGACGAGGTCAGCCGCGCCGCCAACTACCTCACCTCCCTCGGGTTGGTCGCCGGCGACCGGGTGGCCATCTACATGCCGCTGCTGCCCGAGGTCTACATCGCGATGCTGGCGTGCGCCCGCCTCGGACTGACCCACTCCGTCGTCTTTGCCGGCTTCTCCCCCGCCGCCCTGCGCTCCCGCATCGACGATGCCGAGGCCAAACTGGTGATCACCGCCGACGGTCAGTTCCGTCGAGGCAAGCCGGCGCCGCTGAAGGCCGGTGTCGACGACGCGCTGGCCGGGAGCCTCGAGGGCGTCGACGGGCACGCGAAGTCCGTGCAGAACGTCCTGGTCGTGCGCCGCACCGGCCTGGACGTCGAGTGGACGGAGGGCCGAGACGTCTGGTGGGACGAGGTGGTCCCGCAGCAGTCCACCGAGCACACGCCGGAGGCCTTCGACTCCGAGCACCCGCTGTTCCTGCTCTACACCTCCGGGACCACGGGCAAGCCCAAGGGGATCGTCCACACCTCCGGTGGCTACCTCACCCAGGCGTCCTACACCCACCACAACGTGTTCGACCACAAGCCCGGCCAGGACGTCTACTGGTGCACCGCGGATGTCGGCTGGGTCACCGGCCACACGTACGGCGTGTACGCCCCGCTCTCGAACGGCGCCGAGTGCATCGTCTACGAGGGCACCCCCAACTCGCCGGACGAGCACCGCCACTTCCAGATCATCGAGAAGTACGGCGTCACCATCTACTACTCGGCGCCGACCCTCGTGCGGACCTTCATGAAGTGGGGCGCCGAGATCCCGGCCGCCCACGACCTGTCCTCGATCCGCCTGCTCGGCTCCGTCGGTGAGCCGATCAACCCGGAGGCGTGGCGCTGGTACCGCGACAACCTCGGTGGCGGCAAGGCCCCCATCGTGGACACGTGGTGGCAGACCGAGACCGGCGCGATCATGATCTCCCCGCTGCCGGGCGTGACGGAGACCAAACCCGGTTCGGCCATGCGGCCGCTCCCCGGCATCGACGTGGCCATCGTGGACAGCGATGCCAAGGAGGTCGCCGCCGAGGAGCAGGGCTTCCTGGTGCTCACCGAGCCGTGGCCGGCAATGCTCCGCGGCATCTGGGGCGACATGGATCGCTACCGCGACACCTACTGGTCCCGGTTCGCCGAGGAGGGGTACTACTTCGCCGGTGACGGCGCCAAGTGGGACGCCGACGGCGCACTGTGGGTGCTCGGCCGCGTCGACGACGTCATGAACATCTCCGGCCACCGCATCTCCACCTCCGAGGTCGAGTCCGCCCTCGTGGGTCACCGCGCGGTCGCCGAGGCGGCGGTGGTCGGCGCCAACGACGAGACCACCGGTCAGGCGATCGTCGCGTACGTGATCCTGCGCGGCAACGTCGACGCCGAGGAGGACCGCCAGAAGCTCATCGACGAGCTCCGGGCCGAGGTGTCGCGGGAGATCTCCCCGATCGCCAAGCCTCGCGACATCACGATCGTGCCCGAGCTGCCCAAGACGCGGTCCGGGAAGATCATGCGGCGCCTGCTCAAGGACATGGCCGAGGGCCGCGACGGCGGGGACACCTCGACGCTGTCGGATCCGACCATCATGGAGCAGATCAGGGAGAAGGGCACGCGCGGCTGACCGGGTAGCGGGTGAAGGCAGCCACGTGTCGTGGCACGATGGACGACGGTGCATCCGTCGCCTGACAATGGAGGAACAACCGTGAGCCACGCCCAGGGAACCCACTCGCCGACCGAGGCATCGATCCCTCTGCACGACGCGGATTCGATCGGTCGTGGCGACGCCAGCATCGGAACCCTGGTCAAGAACGCCACGACGCAGATGTCCACGCTCGTCCGAGCGGAGATCGAGCTCGCGAAGACCGAGGTCACCGAGCAGGTCAAGAAGGCGGCCACCGGGTCGGGCTTCTTCGTCGCGGCGCTCGTGTTGCTCCTCATGTCCTTCTTCCCGTTCGTCTTCATGTGGGCCAAGCTCATCTCGCTGTGGTTCGGCACCAAGACGTGGGATTGGATCGGGTTCCTCATCGTGTTCGTGGTGCTGGTGCTGCTGGCGGCGGTGTGCGGGCTGCTGGGCTACCGCAAGATCAAGAAGATCCGTAAGCCCCAGCGCACCATCGACTCGGTGTCCGACCTCAAGCTGGCCATGCCCACGGGCGCCGAGCCGCGGCCCGGGACGGTACGGGTCACCGAGACGCCCCAGCCCGCCACGCGCAGCTGAAGACTCCCGCACACCGGCCGCCCGACCCGTCGATCGTCAGGATCGACGGGTCGTGGCGGCATCGTGACGTCTCGGCCAACGGCATCCGTCTGCACGTCGCCGAGGCCCTCCCGCCCGACACCGTCCCCGGTGAGCTCCCTCCGCTGGTGCTGATGATCCACGGCCTGGGCGGCATCTGGTGGACCATGCGGGCCCCCGTCGTCGCGCTGGCCGAGGCCGGTTTCCACGCCGTCGCGGTGGACCTGCGCGGTCACGGGGACTCCGACAAACCACCGCGCGGCTACGACGGGTGGACGCTGGCCTCCGACATCACGCACCTCATCCGCGCGCTCGGTCACTCCTCCGCGGTGCTCGTGGGGCAGGGCGAGGGCGGATTCGTGGCCTGGACCGCCGCGTACCGGCGGCCGCGCGCTGTGCGGGGCCTCGTCGTCGTGGGCTCTCCCCACCCCCTGGCCACCCGCCACGCCGCACTCCGCGATCGCGCCCAGCGCCGCGCCCTGGTCCCCCGTCTCCTGGCGGACCAGGCTCCCCGACTCCCCGAACGACGGCTCACCGCTGACAGCGCGGCGTCGGTGGAGGCGATGCTCAGAGCACGCTGCGGACCGACATGGCCGGACACCGACGACTTCCGGGAGACCGCCGCGCTGCTCAGGCGGGCCATGCTCATCCCCAAGGTCGCGCACCTGTCCCTGGAGTCCCGCCGCTGGATGGTCCGCAGCCAGCTCCGTCCGGACGGTCGAGATTTCCGGCGCACCGTCTCCGGCGTCCTCGATCAACCGGTGCTGGGGATCAGCGGCGCGGAGGACCGGTTCATCCTGCCGTCGACGGTCAGCGCATCGACGGCATGGGCCAGGGACTTCCGCACCGAACAGGTCCCGGACGCGGGGCACTACCCGGCGATGGAGCACCCCCTCGCGACCTCCCGACTGATCGTGGACTTCGCACACCGGGTCAACGGGCTCTGACCGCCCGGCCACTCCCCGCTGGAACCAGATCCATCCACGCGGGTCGTCGTCACCCCCTTGCGGCTTGCGCGTCGAGCGTCCGCTCAGCGGGCCCCGACGCAGCTTCCGGTGGAGACGGGCTCCAGCGAGTCGACCGCCCGCTCGAGCTGCGGCAGCACCTGCTCGACGGTGAGCGCGTACCCCGTGTCGGCGGCGTCCATCGCGGCTCCGAACACCACGCCCACGACCTGCCCCTGCGGAGTGATCAGCGGTCCACCGGAGTTGCCCTCCCGCACCGACCCGCGCAGGATGTACACCTCACGCTCGACGGTCGCCTCTCGGTAGATGTCCGGACCGCGGAGGGTCACCCGCTCCCGGATGCGTGCGGAGTCCGGCCGGTAGGGGCCGTTGCCGGGGTAACCCACGACGATGGCGTCGTCGCCGCTGCGGCCCCGGCGGTCGGCGAAGGGCAGGACCGGGGCCTGCAGGCCCGGCACGCGCAGGACGGCCACGTCGACGCCCGGGTCGTAGACCACCACG
>NZ_JAALDX010000078.1 GCF_014145095.1 Dietzia sp. SLG310A2-38A2
CCGGCTGGATCGGCGCCCAGGCGGGTCCGGTCTCGGCGAGTTCCGGGTCGACCTTGGCGAACAGCGGGCTGGGCTTGGCAAGCGGGGTCCCGGGGGTGAGCTCCGTGCGCGCCCACCGGGCCTGCTCGGAGGCGTAGTCGCCCATGATCACCGGGTAGCTGCGCCCGGCCTCGGGCAGGCCCGTCCCGACCAGGTCCACCGGCATGTCGTCGGTCACCTCGTGGACCTGCGGCGACGCGGCCCACACCCCCTGTCCGCCGATCGCGCCGTGGATCTGCTGCGCGGCGGACGGCAGGTACGGGGTGAGCAGGGTGTTGGCATCGGAGACCACCTGCAGGGCGGTGTGCAGCACGGTGCCCAGGCGCTCGCGCTGGTCCGGCTCCTTGGCCAGCTTCCACGGTTCGGTCGCGGCGATGTAGCGGTTGGCGGCGCCGACGATCCGCATCGCCTCGGTGGCACCGGCCTTGAATCTGGAGCGCTCCAGGTGGCCGCCGACCGTGGCGAACGCGGCCTCCGCGTCGCGCAGAAGCTCGGCGTCCAGGTCGGTCAGGGTCCCGGGTCGGGGGATCTCGCCGAAGTTCTTGTGTGCCATCGACACCGTGCGGTTGACCAGGTTGCCCCAGCCGCCCACCAGTTCGGCGTTGGTGCGTCGCACGAACTCGTCCCAGGTGAAGTCGGTGTCCTGGTTCTCCGGGCCGGCCACGGAGATGAAATACCGCAGCGAATCGGGGCCGAACTCCGCCAGGAAGTCGCGGACGTAGATCACCACGCCGCGCGAGGAGGAGAACTTGGAGCCGGACATGGTGAGGAACTCGGACGAGACCACCTCGGTGGGCAGGTTCAGCGCGCCCAACGCCCCCGGATCGCCGCCGCGGGCGCCGCGGCCGTCGTAGCCGATGAGCTCGGCCGGCCAGATCTGCGAGTGGAAGGTGATGTTGTCCTTGCCCATGAAGTAGTGGGACACGGCCTCGGGGTCCGTCCACCAGCGCCGCCACGCCTCGGGCTCGCCGGAACGCCACGCCCACTCGATCGAGGCGGACAGGTAGCCCACCACGGCGTCGAACCACACGTACAGCTTCTTGTCGCCCCGGTCCTGCCAGCCCTCCACCGGGATCGGGATCCCCCAGTCGATGTCCCGGCTCATCGCTCGCGGACGCAGATCCTCGAGCAGGTTGAGGGAGAACTTGAGGACGTTGGGTCGCCAGTCCTTACGGCCCTTGAGCCAGTCGCCCAGCGAGTCCGCGAGCGCGGGCAGGTCCAGGAACCAGTGCTCGGTCTCGATGAACTTCGGGGTCTCCCCGTTGATCTTGGAGACCGGGTTCTTCAGATCCGCCGGGTCGAGCTGGTTGCCGCAGTTGTCGCACTGGTCGCCCCGGGCGCCGTCGTAGCCGCAGATCGGGCAGGTGCCCTCGATGTACCGGTCCGGCAGGGTGCGGCCCGTCGACGGGCTCACCGCCCCGGTGGTGGTCTTGGCCACCATGTACCCGTTGCGGTGCAGCCCCCGGAAGAGCTCCTGGACCACCGAGTAGTGATTCCGGGTGGTGGTGCGGGTGAACAGGTCGTAGCTCAGCCCCAGTCCGGCCAGGTCGTCGACGATAACCCGGTTGTACCGGTCGGCGAGCGACTGGACCGACACCCCCTCCTTCTCGGCCTGCACGAGAAGAGGGGTGCCGTGCTCGTCGGTGCCCGAGACCATCAACACGTCGTTGCCGGCCATCCGCTGGTACCGGGAGAAGACGTCCGACGGCACCCCGAACCCCGAGACGTGACCGATGTGCCGGGGGCCGTTCGCGTACGGCCATGCGACCGCGGTCAGGACTGTCTTCGCCATGCGTCCAGAGTAGTGGTCGCGTCCGCGGCCGCCGTGCCGGGAGTGCACCGGGGCCGCGTCAGGCGTTCTCGGCCGCCGGATCGCGCGAGAGCGACTTGTGGATCGACACGCACAGGGCGATCAGCACCAGGACGAACGGCGACGCCGCGATGATGGTCATGTTCTGCAGACTCGACAGTGCGTCCCCGCCGCCGTCCCCGGCCAGGAGCATGATGATCGCGACCGCGGCGGTGAAGGTACCCATGAGCATGACGATCCACCGTGACGGCTCCTCGACCCCGTGCTGGGCCATGCCGCCCATGACGATCGACGCCGAGTCGGCCGAGGTGATGAAGAAGACGGCGATCAGAACCATGGCGACCACCATGAGCACCGGCGCGAGGGGTAGCTCGCGGAGCAGGTTGAACAGCTGGGGCTCGAGCGCACCGTCGCCGAAGATGCTCCGGCCGGCGTCCTCGAGATACAGGGCGAACCCGCCGAAGATCGAGAACCACACCACCGACAGGGTGCTGGGGATGAGGACCACGCCGATGATGAACTCGCGGACCGTGCGGCCCCGGCTGATCCGCGCGAGGAACATGCCGACGAAGGGCGACCAGGAGATCCACCAGGCCCAGTAGAAGACCGTCCAGCCGGACAGCCACTCGGCCGCCTCGCCGTTCTCGCTCACCGCGGTGCGGGAGGCCATGTCGAAGAAGTCGGAGAAGTACGCACCGACGGTGGTGGGGATCAGGTCGAGCATGAAGAACAGCGCGCCGGAGAAGATCGCCACGAACAGCGCGAGCGAGATCGCCAACACCAGGTTGATGTTGGACAGGATCCGGATGCCGTTGCCGATGCCGGAGGCCGCCGAGGCGAGGAACACCAGACCCAGGACCACGATCACGCCCGCGACGAGCGCGATGCCGCCCCCGCTGACCGCGCCGGTCTCGTTGAGCCCGGCCCGGATCTGCAGCGCGCCGAGGCCGAGCGAGGCGGCGGTGCCGAAGATCGTGGCCACGACCGTCGCGATGTCCAGTACCTTGCCGATCCATCCGTTGGCCCTCTTCTCGCCGATCAGCGGGACGAACGCCTGCGAGATCAGGTGGCCGCGCTTGAAGCGGTAGGCCGCCAGCGCGAGTGCCAGACCGACGATCGCGTACATCGACCAGGGGTGCAGGGTCCAGTGGAAGGCGGTGGTGGCCATGGCCACGTCGTACTGCTGCTCCTTCCCCGGCGGCGGGGTCTGGAAGTGGGTGAGCGGCTCGGAGACGCCGTAGAACATCAGCCCGATGCCCATCCCGGCGGCGAACATCATGGCGATCCACGATCGGGTGGAGTACTCAGGCTTCTCGTGGTCGCCTCCCAGCCGGATCCCGCCGAAGCGGGAGAACGCCAGATAAATGGTGTAGGCCACGACCGTGGTGGCCACCACGATGAACAGCCAGCCCACCGTGTGGACCACCACGTCGAACGCCCGGCCCGCGGCGCTCTCGAACGAGACCGTGTAGAACAAGCCCCACACCACCACGATCAGGGCGATCACGGCGGCGGGGACGATCACCGCGAAGTCTGCGCCCGGCTTCGTCGTCGGCGCGGAAGGTGGCATGTTCCCGGGGTCACTCTTCTGTTCTTTAGAGGTGGACATTCCTGAAACCTTGTCAACAACATCGGCGCTGTGCAAGATAATAAGTTCTTCACCAGCACAGGTGCGTGTAAGCATGAACGGGTGCGCGAGCGTCTGATACCCGTCCCGGAGCTGCTCCGCGCGCTGCGAGAACGGGCGCGGTCCCACGGCCTGCCGCCCCCGGCCGCCTTCCTCGGTGACTGGCGGGATCGCCGCGCCGTGGTGGTCCCGTCGGTCGATCTCCGGCCCGTGTCGCAGGAGTCGGCGTTCGAGGAGAGCGACCACCTCGTCGTCGTCTACCGGTCGTTCCCCGACACCGTGCCCGGCGCCGCCCCACCCCTCCCGGCCGCGGTGCGCGG
>NZ_JAALDX010000551.1:0-1467 GCF_014145095.1 Dietzia sp. SLG310A2-38A2
TGAGGACTTCGCCTACGCCGTGGCCGCGGCGGTGTTCGTGCCGTCGGTGTGGGCGCTGCTCACCGCGTCCCCGCGCGTCGGGGCCGAGGTGGGGAGCCCGACGGTGTCCGGGAGGGGGGACGCGCTGCTGACGCGCGCCCCGGGGCCCGGTGACGACGACGAGGTCCGCACGCCCGAACGGCCCGCGACGCCGGGTCTGCTGACCACGCTGTTCTGGTCGTCCCGGCCGGTGTCGTGGGTCAACACCGCCGCGCCGTTCGCGTTGGCGTATTTCCTGGCCACCGGGGGGTTCGACCTCCTCGGCGTGATCGGCACGATCTTCTTCCTGGTGCCGTACAACCTCGCGATGTACGGGATCAACGACGTCTTCGACTACGAGTCAGACCTTCGTAACCCCCGCAAGGGCGGGGTCGAGGGGTCGGTGCTCGAGCGGTCCCGTCACACGGCCACGCTCGTGGCCTCGGCGGTGACCACCGTGCCGTTCCTCGCGTACCTGGTGCTAACGGGGACGGTGGAGTCGTCCCTGTGGCTCGCCGCGAGCGCGTTCGCGGTGATCGCCTACAGCGCCAAGGGGCTGCGGTTCAAGGAGATCCCGTTCCTGGACTCGCTCACCTCCGCGTTCCACTTCGTCTCCCCGGCGATCGTCGGCTGGACCATCGCCGGTGCGGAACTGACCGGGGGAGTGTGGGCGTGCCTGATCGCGTTCATGCTGTGGGGTGCGGCCTCGCAGGCCTTCGGGGCCGTGCAGGACGTCCGCTTCGACCGCGAGGCGGACCTGAAGTCCGTCGCCACCGTGCTCGGGGCCCGGGCCGCGGTGTGGTTCGCGCTGGCCTGCTACGCCGCCGCGGTGGTCGTCCTGCTGGCGGCGGCGCCGTGGCCGGCCTCCGGGGCCGCCTTCGCGATCCTGCCGTACCTCGCCACCGTGGCGGCCTACGTCAGGGTCACCGACGCCGATGCCGAGCGCACCAACGAGGGCTGGAAGCGCTTCCTGGTGCTCAACATGTTGGCGGGCTTCTGCGTGACGCAGATCGTTCTGTGGTCGGTGCTCGTCTGGTCCTGAGGCTCCCCGCCACTCGCCTCTCGCCGCAGGTCGGCTCGGGCTCAGCGCTGGACTCGCTCCATCCAGCGCTGTGAGGGCGGGCTGGTGCGCCAGTTGCGGGCGATCGTCCGGAACGCCCTCGAGAATCGCCTGCGCATCGCGGCGGGATCATCGAACGGGCGCGCGGAGATGCCCACGGTCAGCGATCGGTCCACCCGCAGTCGGTCGCCCGCCCCGAACTGGAACGACAGGTCGATGTCGTCGTGCAGCTCCGGGTCCGATCGGTTTACCCCGTCGCGGACGCGATCCCAGGCCTCGCGACGCATCGCCAGGTTCGACCCGAAGAGCACCGGGTGAGCCATCGCGGCGCCCACGGAGACGAAGTACGCGTCCATGTAGAGCAGCTGCGCGGCGCGGGCCCGCCAGCC
>NZ_JAALDX010000551.1:1532-16147 GCF_014145095.1 Dietzia sp. SLG310A2-38A2
CGGGCCGGAGATCGCCACGAGTTCCGGGTCCTCGGTGAACGCGCTCTCGATCCGCTGCATCCAGTCGGGGCCGGGGCGGGAGTCCGCGTCCAGGCGGGCGATCACGTCGCCGGTGGCCGAGTCGTAGCCGGTGGCGGCGGCAGAGGGGATGCCGCGCACCGCCTCGGCGACCACGCGGGCACCGGCCTCACGGGCCACCTCGGCGCTGGTGTCGGCGCAACCGTTGTCCACCACCACGATCTCGTCGGGCGGCCGCGTCTGGGAGCGGAGAGCGGCCAGGCACCCGGCGAGTTCGTGAGCGTCGTCGAGGACGGGGACGACCACCGAGATGCGCATGGTCCTCATCCTGCCAGCGGGTCCCCGAACGCGCCCAACCGGGCGATTTGTGTCCACGGATGCCGCGTGTGTAATCTGCTAGAGGCTTTCACCCCGAGCTGCGGAGCGCTTCGTGACTCAGGGTGGCCGGCCCCCTTAGCTCAGTCGGTAGAGCGTTTCCATGGTAAGGAAAAGGTCGACGGTTCGATTCCGTCAGGGGGCTCGCACGGCACACCGGGCACGGCGATATAGCTCAGATGGTTAGAGCGCACGACTCATAATCGTGAGGTCCCGGGTTCGATCCCCGGTATCGCTACAAGAGAGCACGACACGAACCGGCACCTCGTACGGGGTGCCGGTTTCGTCGTTTCCCGGTGGAGTGCCCTAGTTTGAAGGCGATCACTCTCAGGGATCGGCCGTCACCCGATCCTTGTCGCCTCTCGCGAGGCGCTGTTCCGGTTTAGGCGGGCGAGTGTGAATTGTCCCGACCTCGGTCGGGTGTGCATGGGGCCGAATGGTGCGACACCGTTCGGCCCCTTGCTAATCCACGATGAGAACACCCGGTGCAAAAAAAGCCAATGTTTAAGTGGGAGAGTAAGAGAGGGTTGCGACCATCATGTTGACCCCGTACAGTGACTTGCATCACCTAACAAGTACACGAGGGGTCTGACATGACTGCGAAGATCCGCCCACCGGACGGACCGTGGTCGCTCGCGTGGGCGAAGTCGCCCGACGATGACGGTGACTGGCTTCCGCTGTGGCGTCACATGGCTGACTCCGCCGAAGTGGCGAACCGTCTATGGATGGAATGGATGCCGCCCGCCTCTCGAGCAGTCGTGGCGGCCGAGACGGGAAGCCAGGTTCTGGCGGGTTCGCTTGCGGTCTTCCTCGCAGCCGCTCACGATGTCGGAAAGATCAGCGAGGAGTTCGCGAGCCAGAACGTCGAGTTGCGCGAGCGAATGTCCCGCGTGGGGTTCGCGTTACCAAACGCTGCGGTCAGCTCGGGACAACGCAGGGAGAGGCCGCACGGATCGGTGAGCGCTAGAAGCCTCTGGGAGTGGCTGTTCGAAGCCATCGGGGGCCGCGGCAAGGCCTCGACGATTTCGGCGGTGCTGGCCGGTCATCACGGGACGTTCCCTCCAGGGCCGCCCCAGGAGTTGCCGGAGTCGAACGCGATCTGGGCCGAATCCCGCCGATCGGCGATCGACTTCGCTGTTGGGCTCTCCGAGATCACTGAGGCAGACCTCGTGCAGGTGGCCACTGTGGGACTCTCCCAGGCGGCGCAGGTCGTCCTCGCAGGTTTTGTCGTGGTGTGCGATTGGATTGCGTCCAACACGGAGTTGTTCCCGTACGGGACTGATGGGGAAGATGGCGACCGCGCGGCCAGGGGGTTGGCTGCGCTCGCTCTGCCGCGGCCTTGGTCGCCCAGCCCTCCACTTGATGATGCCGCGCTTTTCGCCGACCGTTTCGAGCTGCCGGAAGGTGCGTCTCCGAGGCCGGTGCAACTCGCCGCCGTTGAACAGGCGCGACTCATGATCGAACCCGAGCTCATGCTCATCGAAGCACCGACAGGAGAGGGTAAGACAGAGGCGGCCTTCGCCGCAGCCGAGGTCATCGCGGCCAAATTCGGATGTGGTGGGTTGACGGTGGCGCTCCCCACGTGTGCGACGAGCGACGCGATGTTCAGCCGAACACTGTCATGGCTCGATCGCAGTGTTCCCGCCGGAACAGTCGCCTCCGCACTGCTGACCCACAGTCGTGCGCGATTCAACGACGAGTTCACGGGACTGTCCGCGGTTGTCCCGGATAGGGGGCTGGCGGGTATCCACGACGATTCCCCCTCGGGTGCCGGATCGCTGACCGCGCACTGGTGGCTCCGGGCCAGGAAGAAGTCGGCGCTCGCCGACTTCACCGTCGGGACCATCGACCAGGTGCTTCTCCTTGCGCTGCAGTCTCGTCATCTCATGCTGCGGCACCTCGGGATCGTCGGAAAGGTCGTGGTCCTCGACGAGGTACACGCGGCGGACAGCTACATGTCCCACTTCCTCGACCGGGCCTTGGAGTGGCTCGGTGCTGAACGGGTTCCGGTCGTCGCCTTGACCGCGACCCTCACGCCGGAGCGCCGATGCGCGATGCTCGCGGCATATCGGAGGGGGCGATCAGCGGCAGCGGGGGAGCAGATCGTGGCGGGCAGCCGACCGGGACCCGACTTCGAGGCGACAGCTGCTGCCACCGCGTTCCCCCTGATCGTCCGGGTGGGGTCGGGACTGCCGACTCTGACGGAGCCAGCGGCCAGCGGTCGGGAGACCGCCTATCGTATGGAATTCGTCGGCGACGACGACGCTGAGCTTGTCCAGTCGGTGTCAGACGCGGTGAACAGCGGAGTCTGCGTCGTCGTCGTGCGGAACACGGTGGCCCGGGCGCAGGAGGTTTACACCGCCCTTCTCAACGAGCTGGGATCCAGTCGGACGATGTTGCTGCACTCACGGTTCATCCTGGCAGACAGGCTCCACCGTGAAGGTCATGTCAAGGGGTTGCTGGGCCCACCGGCGATCGGACGCAGACGACCCCCCGGCATGGTGATCGTGTCGACTCAGGTTATCGAGAGTTCGCTCGATATCGATGCGGACCTCATGTACTCCGACCTTGCCCCAATCGATCTGATCCTCCAACGAGCCGGCCGCTTGCACAGGCACGACCGACCGGCCGGCACCAGGCCGGGGATCGCGGCGACACCGAGGTTCCTCATCAGCGGCGTCGAGCTCTCGTCCGATGGGTCGAGCCCGACCGTAGACAAGGGGTCATCCTATGTATACGGCGGTGCATCTCTATTGCGCACGACGGCGGTGCTCCGTGATCACCTCGAACGCACCGAAGGAATAGTGGAGTCGCCTCGCGACGTCTCAGACCTCGTCCGTGCCGCCTACTCACCAGACGCCGTCCCGCCAGCTGGGTGGGAGGACGACTGGCGCTCAGCCGAGAAACTGCGGCAGGAATCCGATGCGGAGAGGGAGCGTCGCAGCGGGGCGTTTCTTCTCCGCTCACCGGGTCCTGGGCCCGCCTACGGGTGGAACTCGGGATCATCTGACGAGCCCAGGGAAGAGGTGCTCGGACACGCCCAGGTCAGAGACGCTGAGAATTCTCTCGATGTAGTCGTCGTGCGTGAGGTCGACGGCCGCGTTTGGTCCCTGCCGTGGCTGGAGCGACGAGGTGACGAACTGGTCGACTCCGATCTAGGTGTCGACGACGAACTGGCGCGAGCCGTGGCGATGTGCACCGTCTCACTTCCCGCCTGGACTTTTCGTGGCAAACGGGAAGCCTGGCTCATCGAGGAGCTGGAGACGCGTGGGATCCCGGGGTGGCAGAAGTCGCCTTGGCTCAAAGGGATGTTGCCGTTGCCGCTGAACGAGGACCTGTGGGTCCGGATCGGAGACCTGCACATGGAGTACGACCGTTCGACCGGACTGACCGTCCGGGTCAAGGGGGACGCATGACCGACACATTCAACCTTGTAGACAAGCCCTGGATCCGTATCCGTGACGTCGAGGGGGAGGTCCGGGAGGTCAGCCTGTCGGAGGCGCTCACCGAGTCGCACAGGATCGAAAGGCTCGCGGGCGAGCTGCCCACGCAGGACTTCGCCGTGCTGCGGGTACTGCTCGCCGTGCTGTACCGCGCGGTGGCGCCGGAGCCGACCGGTGATCCGGAAGGCGTGTGGGAGGAACTGTGGAATCAAGAGAGGCTTCCCGCAGCAGGGTTCACCGCATACCTGGACGCGTGGAAGCCTCGGTTTGACCTCCTCGACTCGCAGAGACCGTTCATGCAGGTGCCTGACCTTCACACCTCCAAAGGGGAGTGGCGCAGCCTCGAACTGCTCGTCCCTGATTGCCCCGGTCCCGGGGCGATGTTTCGCCGACGAGATCCGTCGATCTCTCTGGGCCTGGGGGAGGCTTCCCGGTGGCTCCTGCACTGTCAGGCTTATGACCCGTCGGGAATCAAGTCAGGCGCAGTAGGCGATCAACGGGTGAAGGGAGGGAAGGGCTACCCGACGCCCGTCGGGTGGGCGGGCTGGATGGGCGGGCAGTACATCGAGGGGACGAACCTCCGCGAGACTCTGTTGCTCAACCTGGTGCTAGATCGCAGGTACGACCGTAGGGACGTTCCTCTATGGGAGGAAGAGCAGCACCTGACCCAGGAAGTGAGATCGCCTGAGACGTGTGGACCATTCGGTCAGCTCGGACTCCTGACGTGGCCTGAACGACGGGTGCGCCTCCACATTGAGGAGGGGGAGGTCGCCGAGGTACTCATCTGCAACGGCGATCCCATCCCGTACACCCTCCAGAGCGAGCACGAACTGATGACGCCCTGGCGTTTCAGTGAACCGCAGTCCGCCAAGGCGAAGTCGATCATCTACATGCCGAGATCCCTGACCAGGGGGCGCGCGCTGTGGCGCGGTCTGGAGACACTGCTCCCAGATCCGTCCGGAGCAAAGGTCAAGACCAAGTACGGGGATGCGGAGTCCGCCCGCCCCTCCGGAGTGGTGAATTGGGTCGGCAAGCTCGTGAGCGAGAAAGTGCTCCCTCTTGGATTTCAGGTGAGGATCGTCGCGACAGGGGTCGAGTACGGCCCTCAGATGGCGGTGATCTCCACCGTCCTCGCTGATCGGCTCGCCTTCGCCGGCGTGCTCGCAGACGTCTCCTCCGGTGCACATCGCGCGGCGGCCACGACCGCGGTCGGTGAGACCGACGCCGCGATCCGGGCGCTCGGGAGCCTCGCCGACAACCTGGTCGTCGCGGCGGGTGGTGAAGCGGGGCCCGCCCGCGAGGGTGCCGTGTCCGGCGCTTACGAGGAACTCGATCGTGCGTTCCGACGCTGGCTGCGCGATCTCGGTCCGGAGACATCGCCCGATGCAAGTCTCCAGAACTGGCGTGAGGGGTGTCGCCGGACGCTCGCGGCCAGGGGCGAGGAGCTGGTGCGGAACGCCCCGCCGGCAGCGTGGCGCGGCCGCGAGCACTCCGGGCATGTGGTTTCCGTGGGGCAGGCGGACCTGTGGTTTCGTCGGTCACTCGCCAAGGCACTGCCCTTCCTGCCTCGTGACGACCTCCCGGCGACCAACTACGCCGACGAAAGCACCACCGAGAGGACTGAACCTTGATCACCACCGAGCCCGCACAGGCAGGCACGCGCCGCGAGACGCTGGAAAGCTACGTGCGAAGTAGGGCGGTCGGACTGCAAAAGCGTCTCTCTGCCGGCGACAGCTCCGCCCGTGCGTCCCTCGCTCGGATGCGACGCGCGGTCGGCGCCGATATCGCTGTTCAACCCGAGGCGTGGGGAGAGTTCTACTCGGGGTTTCCCGAAGAACTGGTGGGAGAGGGCGACGACGTCGGCCCCTACGAATACGCCGCGCACATCGCTCTGACCCTGTTCGCGCTCCATCAGCAGTCGCAGGCGCAACCGATGCACGTCGGCGGTCCGTCCGCGAGGTTGGGATCCGCTGTGCGAAAGCTGGCCACCCCGAACGACGCGCAAGAACACGAGCAGGCGACGCTTCGCCGATTTCAGGCGTTGGTCACGGCAGACGAACTCCCTGAGATCGTGCATCACCTGAGGGGAATCGTCCTCCTCCTCAAAGCCAAGTCGATCCCGCTGGACTACGGACGACTCGCGTCGGACGTTGCGTCGCTTCACTCACCTGAAAGTGCGACCAGGGTGAAGCTTCGGTGGGCGCGCGATCTGTACACCGCGCCGAGGTCTCGCCCGACCGCCCACCAGCCCCCGTCCAAGAACTGAGTCCTCAGCCCTCTCAATACAGGAGTAGCAATGACTACCTATATCGACGTCCATATCATCCAAACGGTTCCGCCGTCCAACATCAATCGAGATGACACGGGCTCGCCCAAGTCCGCGGTGTACGGCGGGGTTCGCAGGTCTCGAGTATCGAGTCAAGCGTGGAAGCGGGCCACGCGCGCCGAGTTCTCTTCGCACCTCGACACCGCGGAGCTCGGGGTGAGGACCAAGCGGGTCGTCGAACAAATGATCGGGGAGATCGTCGCAAGGCGCCCCGATCTGGAGGAGTCCGCCGAGGATCTGGCCGCGAAAGTGCTCAAGGTCGTGGATATCAATTTGGCCAAGGAGAAGAGGGAATCCGGCGAGAAGCGGGAGGTACCCCAGACCGAGTATCTGATCTTCCTCTCGCGTGCCCAGATTTCGGCCCTCGCGAAACTCGCCATCGACTCCGTCGACAGCACTCCGGACAAGAAGTCGGTCAAGAAGGCGTTCCATGACGACACCTCTATCGACGTAGCCTTGTTCGGCCGCATGATCGCCAATGCGCCCGACCTCAACGTCGACGCCTGCTGTCAGGTGGCTCACGCGATCTCGGTGCACCCCGCCTCCAACGAGTTCGACTACTTCACCGCCGTAGACGACAAGGCGCCGGAGGACAATGCAGGCGCGGGAATGATCGGCACTGTCGAGTTCGTGTCATCGACGATGTACCGGTACGCAACGGTGAACGCCGACGCGCTCGCCGCCTCACTCGGGTCGATTGAGGCCGCTGCCAAGGCTGCCGAAGCCTTCGTAAGGGCCTTCGCTGTGTCCATGCCCACCGGCAAGAGCAATACCTTCGCGAACAGGACCCGGGCCGACCTCGTCCTGGTCCAGGTCCGAGAGGATCAGCCGGTCAACCTTGTCGGAGCCTTCGAATCCGCCATCGTGTCGACCATCGGTCGCACGGAGCAGGCGGTCTTGCGATTGGCCGAACACGCGGCCGACCAGGATGCCGCTTACGGGACACCCCCCGTCGCCGGTGCGTTTCTCGCCGCAGGTGCCGCGGCGACCGAGACGGCGCTCGAGAAGCTCGGGGAGATCGGTCAGCGGGCCGACCTCAACGGTGTCGTCCGCCTGGTGGGCGAGCAGGTTCGCGAAAGGGTGGAAGAGAAGTGACCTCGCTTCTCCTCAGACTCGCCGGCCCGCTTCAGGCATGGGGCGACTCGAGTCGGTTCAACGACCGCACGACTAGGAGGGAACCGACCAAGAGCGGGGTCGTGGGCATGCTCGCCGCTGCGTCTGGCCGGAGGCGCACCGATCCGATCGAGGACCTCGCCAGTCTGCGGTTCGGTGTCCGGAGCGATCAGCAGGGCCGGCTCGTTCGCGACTTCCAGACGAGCATCGACTGGCGCACCGGGAAGTCCAAGCCACTCACCTCTCGTCACTACTTGAGTGACGCATGTTTCGTGGTCGCGGTCGAAGGGGAGGACGAGCTCCTCGAAGGTCTGCGGGAGGCGCTCCGTCGACCGGTCTTCCCCGTCTATCTGGGGCGTCGATCCTGCCCACCGGCCGGACGCGTCGTTCTCGGGATGCGGGACCCCGGAGTCGAACAGGCGTTGAGCGACGAGCCGTGGCAAGCCTCGGATTGGTATCGGAAGACGTGTTCGTCGCCCGCTCACCTCCCGGTGACCCTCGACGCCACGCAAGGATCGGTCCAGGACGAGTTGATCTCCGATCATCCCGTGAGCTTCGACCCCCGAGACCGTAGGCACGGAGTGCGAGCGGTCGTCCACACAGCGGTCATCGTCGACAATCCACTCGGACGTCCGGTAGTCGGCCATGACCCCATGAGCATGTTGTGAGGCCACCTATGTACTTGTCGCGAATGCACCTGAATCCGCGTCGGCGGGGCACCCGACTCCTGGTCGGCAATCCGCAGACCGTGCACGCCGCTGTGATGTCGTCCTTCCCCCCGGCCGCACACGGAGAAGGCCGTGTTCTCTGGCGTTTGGATCGCGAAGGTGACCACTTGGCGCTGTACATCCTCAGCCCGACCGCTCCGTCGTTCGAGCACATCCAGGAGCAAGCCGGCTGGTCCAATCAGGAATCGTGGGACGTGCGTCCGTATGGTCGTGTGCTCGATCGGATCACGTTGGGCCAAGAGTACTCGTTCCGGTTGGTCGCCAATCCGAGCCGAATCGTCACGGGGGAGGACGGGAAGAAGCGTCGGTTCGCCCATGTGACAGTCGACCAACAATTGGGTTGGCTCACCGATCGTGCGTCCTCACTCGGTGTCGAGTTCATCGACGCCGGCGGAGTCTTCGACGATGAGAAGTGGGTTCCCGCCGTCGCGGTGACGTCGCGTGAGATCTCGCGTTTCCAACGCAAGGGAGCCACGGTGACAGTATCGAGGTCCCAATTCGATGGGGCGATCCGAGTCACTGATGTCGACGCCCTCCGCAGCACTCTGACGAACGGCGTCGGCAAGGCCAAGGCATATGGGTGCGGGCTTCTCACACTGGCGCCACTCGGCCGGAGGTGAGTCGTGAAGACACCCGGAATCCGTCCCTCCAGGTCCCGGGAATTGACCCGGGTGGAGGACAGAGTCACCTTCCTCTACTTGGAACACTGCACTATCGGGCGAGACGCGAATGCGCTCACCGCCACCGATGAACTCGGGGTCATCCATATCCCGAGCGCCTCGCTCGGGGTGCTGATGCTGGGCCCGGGCCCGCGGGTCACCCACCAAGCAATGTGCGTTCTCGCCGATAGTGGATCGTCGGTCGTGTGGACGGGTGAGAACGGGGTGCGCTACTACGCCCATGGCAGACCATTGGGACGGTCGACGAAGCTGCTCGAAGCTCAGGCGCGATTAGCCTCGAAGTTTCATCGGGCGGTTGAGCGGTGTGAAGGGTTCGTCAACTCGTGATTCTGCCTGGTTTTCGGCGTGTGTGCGTGATTGTTCGGCCGGTGTCGCTCGGCTTGGCGTCGGGGTTCCACGTTCCCGTTGGGTGCTACGTCTGTCAAGGGCCGGAAGGGTCTTTGCCGGCGGGTTAGCCGGGGGCTTCGAGTCGCGCCAGGCCAGCAGTGATCAGGTGACCCCAGGGCGCGGTTTCATCGAGGTGGAGGCGGGTTTTTCGGGCGTGACGGGCCAGACTCGCGGCTACGGAGAGTAGCCGCAGGCGGAGGCGTTTGGGTTCCCACGTCGCGGCTGGGGTGTCGTCGAGGGCGACGAGCTGGGCCCAGGCCAGGAGAAGCTGGGCGAGCTGGGCGATGAGAATCCAGATCCGGTTCTGCGCGGTGGTCTGCAGGGGAAGTTTGGCCAGGCCGGTGTCCTTGGCGGTGCGGATGCGATCCTCGCAGCGAGCCCGCTGGCGGTGCCGCAGTTCCAGATTCTGGATGTGGCCGCGGCCCGTGTTGGTCACGAACGCTGTCAGGCGGCGTCCGGAGGCATCGGTGAATCGCAGCTGGGCGCCCGGATGGGGCCGTTCTGCTCTCACGATTAGGCGCATCCCTGCTGGCCAGCGGCTCAGGTCGGCCACACCGGTCAGTTCGACGACCTCGGCACCCTCGCGGATGCCGCCCTCTGAGGTCAGCGCCGGCTGCCACGCCTGGGCTGGCAGGTCATCGACCAGTGCGGCCAGGGCCGGAGTGAGGGCGAAACCGACGGAGTACTGCACTCGCTTGCGGTGCAGGTGCTCGAGGAACCCGTGCGATGCGCCGGCTCCGTCGGTGCGGACCAGGACTCGTTTTCCGGGTCGGGAAACGTTGATACCCGGGATCGATTTCAGCGCTGTGGCCAGGACGTTCTTGTGGTCGGCGGCGGTATTGGCGCCGGCGTTGCCCGGCCGCAGCAGTGCGGCCAAGGGTTCTCCGCCCCCGCCGGGCCCGTGGTCACAGAACGCGAGCAGTGGGTGGTGACCGTAGCCCTTCTTATAGGTCGGGGCCGCGTGCTCTTTATCCGAGTGGGCGGTGATCAAGGTGGCGTCGATGTCGATGATGACCGGGGTCTTCGCGCTCGGCGCTCGCAGCGACGGCCGGTGCTCGGCCCGGTTCCACACGTGCTCTCGTGCGCGAGATACTGCCTGGTGCACCACTGATTCGACGCGGTCGACATCGTCTGCGAGAGTGGCCAGCAGTCTCGAGATCGTGGCGTGCGAGGGCACGCGGCCGACGATGGTGTCGGCTCCGGCGAGCTCGCGAACATCGACCAGGTGGTCCCCGCCAACGGCGACCGCCAGGGCCAACTGCGTCAGCATGCGGCCGGGGTCAAACACCGCGGTCGGTGCCCGCCACGGCGCCAACGCCTGCGATAGACCTTCTACCAGGCCGGATGTCTCGGCGACTCGGGCGGGAAGCACGACTCCGGCGTGGGAGAGGACTCCCGTCCCGGCGTGGTCAATCTCCAGGCGGATGGGCGAGAGGGTACAGTTCTTCACCAGAAAGGTGCTCCTTGACTGGATGCTTTGCGAGCTTCAACACCCCGTGGCAGATAGGGCTTGTCGGTACTGCGGGTCCGTCGAGTTGGTACCGCTGTTCCGGCGACCCGGAACCGGCCCGTGTGTGAGGCGGGCCGGCACCGTCGGGGGTTACTCCCAGTAGCCGGTGGTGGCTCGTGCTTGGTCGTCGCGTTGGCGTCGCATGTCGACTTCGCCGAGGTTGATCTCGCGGGCGTTGTTGGCCAGGCGGTTGACGATGGAGTCGGCGGCGACCCGGTCGGGTAGGGCCTCGAGCCAGTACGCCGGTCGGGATTGGGAAGCGATCATCGTCGGTAGGCGGTGCTCCCGGTTGGCCAGCACTGCGAACAGATCGTTGGCGGCTTCGGGGTCGATGCCCACGGTGAGGAAGTCGTCGATGATCAGCAGCTCCACGTCCGAGAGATCGTTGAGCATCTTCTGGTGGCGGATCCCGTCGCCGCGGGCGATGACCAGGCGGCGGGCGAGTTCGTCCATGCGGGCGTAGGTGACGGTGTGCCCGTTCTGGCAGGCGGCGATCCCGATCGCGCAGGCCAGGTAGGTTTTCCCGCCGCCGGTCGGTGAGAGGACCAGCAGGTTCGTGGGGTCCTGCCTCCAGTGGTGTCCGGCGTAGCGTTTCATCCGCACCGGGGTGATCCCGCGTCCTTCCTGGTAGTTGACCTCGGCGATCGAGGCCTGCGGGATCGGGAACTTGGCGGAGCGGATGAGCTTGTCGATCCGGTGCGCCTGGCGCTGGTCCAGGGCGTCGTCGACGGCGGTGAGGAAGATCTGCTCCGGGGTGAGTTCATCGTTGGCCTCGTCGCTGATCAACTCCTCGAACCGGGTCGCCACGTGCGTGATGCGCAGGCTGCGGAACTTCTGGTGATCGATCTCGGTGAACATCAGGCACCAGCCCCGCTGCGGCCGCGCGAGTAGTGATCGGCCGACCGGACTTGGATCGCACCGTCGTCTCGGGCTCCGGCCGGTGGCGGCGGCTTTCGTGTGGCCGCCGCCGGCACCACGGGCCGGGGCGCTTTCCCGTCGGAGTCGATGGTGGCCATGACGCGTTTGAGAACGCTGTAGCTACCAGCGCCGTTCTGGTTGAGCAGCACTTGGCAGGCCGCCTCGAGCCGCTGGCGGCTTCTCTTGCCGAGGGTTTCGAGGATGTTCTGGCAGTCCAGATAGCCTTGCGCCTCGATCACGTGACGATCCAGGATCTGGGCGATCACCTTCTCGGTGGCGGGGCCGAACCCGCGGGCGCGGTCGGTGAACCACTGCCGTGACCACAGGCCGTCGATACCCTGATGGGCCTTCGGGGCGTGAGCGAGCACGGTCGAGTACTGGCCCTTGCGGCCGTGGCGCCGGGAGTGCTCGTGCACGACTTGGTCGCCGTCGAAGAGCGTCACCGACTGCGCGGTCAGGCGCACCCGCAGGAGTTGACCGGCGTAGGTGTAGGGCACCGAGTAGTACTGCGAGTCGCAGGAGACGTGATAGTTCCGTCCGACTTTGAGCTGTTTCCATTCCACCGTGGCGAACCCGTCGTCTGGCAGGGCGGCCAGCAGTGTCGCTTCGTCGGCTTCGAACCGCTCCCACCGGGTCGTGCCGTCAGCCCGACGGATCTGTGTGTTGATTTCGGCAACGCGGTCGTCGATCGCGGCGTTCAGGGCTTCGACGGTGGTCCAGACCTCCTCGGCGAGGTAGCCGATGACGCGCTTGTTGACCACTTCCACGGCTGACTCTACGGCTGCCTTGTCGCGGGGTTTTCGGACCCGGGCCGGCACGATCGCGGTTCCGTAATGGTCGGCCAGCTGCTGGTAGCGGACGTTGACCGCCCTGGCCGCCTCGCCCTGCTTCTGCCGGTGAGTGGCGGTGGTCGGATTGTCGGGCACCACCATCTGCGGGGTGCCGCCGAAGAAGGCGAACGCGGCGACGTGGGCGTCGATCCAGGACGGGGACTTCATATCGGTGAAGCCGCGGCAGAACACCGCACCGGAGTACGGCAGTACCGCCACGAACAGGTACAGCTTGGTGACTTCCCCGGTGACGGCGTCGAGGACCTCGAGGGTGTCGCCGGCCCAGTCCACCAGCATCGCCCGGCCGGGTTCGTGATGCAGGGTGGCCACCACGTCCTTGACCCGGGCGTGCTCGGCGAACAGGGCGCAGTACTGCGAGTACCCGTACTTCTTTCCGCTGCCGGCGGGGTCGGCGAGGTATTTGCCCCAGGCCTGCTGGATGGTGAAGTGCCGGTTGAACTTCATCGATGCCAGCACTCGATCGAAGTCAGGTTTGGTGTAGTCCTCCGAGACGCGTTTGCGTCCATCGGGGAACATCCCGGCCATCTCGGCCGGGTTCATCGACGCCGCCTGCCCGGCGGTGACGCCGTACGCGGTGATCGTCTTTTTCACCGCCGCAATCTCCCGACGCGAACACCCGACGGCGGCGACGATCTCGCTGTAGCTATGCCCGGCCAGCGCCAACGTCATGATGGCCTTGTAGTCGGCCACGTGAGCCTCCTCAAATAGGAAGAAGCGGCGCGGGTGCGCCGCCTCACCCCGAGCAGACCACCCCGCCCGCCCCGAGAAGTACCAAGTCATCGGAATCGCAGTACCGGATCGCCGGACTAGGCGTACCCACTGGCCCTATCTGCCAACCCCGCATTATTCCAGTTCAGAGCACCTTTCTTTATGCCCGACACGCACTAACTCAGCCGCCCCCGCGAAATCTCGAGGTTAGTCAGCAACAATCGGTCCCGTCTCGCTGTTGCGCGACAGATGTACGCGATGCGCTTTCCAGGTGAGGACGTATCGCGTCTGACCATGCAGCAGTTGCGCGGCCGGGAGGGTGCGCGCGTGCGGAAGTCGTATAGAGATTGGTCAGTCACGACCGGCGTGGAGTGGTCGCGGAGAGAGTTCACCGTGGACGACTTCGACTCGTCGGATCCGATCAACCAGGCCCTATCTGCCGCGCACTCGTGCTTGTACGGCGTAGTCCATGCGGTGATTGTGGCTATCGGATGCTCGCCGGGGCTGGGGTTCGTCCACACCGGTCACGACAGGTCGTTCATTTACGATATTGCAGATTTGTACAAATCGGCCAGCACCGTGCCCATTGCATTCCAGTCGGTTGCACAGATGGATCAAGATGACCCTGAAGCGCTTGCGGGGCTCGCCTCCACCGTCAGGAGGCAGGTTCGCGACGCGATGCGTGGACAGCGGATCCTCAGTAGATGCGTGGCTGACCTACGTTTTCTGCTGCTACCGGAAACGGAAGATGAGGGTGAGGACGGGCTCGCGACGGTGATTGAACTCTGGGATGAGCAACTCGGGCGGGTGTCTGGCGGTACGAACTACAGCGAGGACGTGCCATGGTGACGATTGTCCTCACAGCTTGCCCAGCTGGGCTACGGGGTCACTTGACTCGATGGTTGATCGAAGTGAGCCCAGGAGTGTTCGTGGGCAGAGTCAACGCGAGGCTGCGTGATGAGCTCTGGAAGCTCATCCTTGAAACCGTGAAAGACGGGCGAGCGATCATGACTTACTCGACACGGGAAACAGAGCAAGGGTTCGACTTTCGTGTCCATCGGCACGACTGGTCGGTAGAGGATTTCGAGGGGCTACGTGTGATGCGTAGAACCACCTCTAGTAAGCGCACCACCGGAATGCGGAGAGGTTGGTCTGCTGCGTCGCATCTGCGCCGGAGAAAGTAAACTAGAACTCCGAGTATTTCTCCATTCTCCGCTGGTCAGCAAGTGTCGTCCCCGCGCAGGCGGGGCTGTTCCACTGGCCCTCGGCCTGGATCGCTGCGACGACCATGTCGTCCCCGCGCAGGCGGGCTGTTCCGTCCCGGTTCTTCGCCGCAGCACGACGGTTCACGTCGTCCCCGCGCAGGCGGGGCTGTTCCCAGTGCCTCGAACGCGAGGACTGTCTGTAGGAGGTCGTCCCCGCGCAGGCGGGGCTGTTCCTAGTGCGATCACTACTAGAAACAATATGAATGAGTCGTCCCCGCGCAGGCGGGGCTGTTCCGACAGCCTGGGACACCGGCTTCAGCCCCGCGGGGTCGTCCCCGCGCAGGCGGGGCTGT
>NZ_JAALDX010000551.1:16157-16333 GCF_014145095.1 Dietzia sp. SLG310A2-38A2
CGAGACGCCAAGAAGGAAGCCCGCGAGTTGTCGTCCCCGCGCAGGCGGGGCTGTTCCGTCGCGCATCAGGTTGACCAGGAGGAACTCCTTGTCGTCCCCGCGCAGGCGGGGCTGTTCCGCACGAGGTGGAGTGCCGGCGCAGCTACAGGCTGTCGTCCCCGCGCAGGCGGGGCTGT
>NZ_JAALDX010000551.1:16343-16520 GCF_014145095.1 Dietzia sp. SLG310A2-38A2
TGAGGTGCCGCTGGTGGTCGGTGCGGAAGGGTCGTCCCCGCGCAGGCGGGGCTGTTCCCGCCAAGTTCCGCACCGCGAACGGGTCTACCAAGTCGTCCCCGCGCAGGCGGGGCTGTTCCGAACTCGCCCGCGTCGAGGCCCGCATGGCAGTGGTCGTCCCCGCGCAGGCGGGGCTGT
>NZ_JAALDX010000551.1:16596-16774 GCF_014145095.1 Dietzia sp. SLG310A2-38A2
AATCCACCCACCGCTCGATGTCCTCATTCGGTCGTCCCCGCGCAGGCGGGGCTGTTCCTGACGCCGATCCCAATGGCAGCGAGTACGACGAGTCGTCCCCGCGCAGGCGGGGCTGTTCCCCTACGGGATCACAACCCGTCGCTCTTCCATTGGTCGTCCCCGCGCAGGCGGGGCTGTT
>NZ_JAALDX010000551.1:16784-17086 GCF_014145095.1 Dietzia sp. SLG310A2-38A2
TCGATGATCGCCCCCACCGACGGATCGTGTCGTCCCCGCGCAAGCGGGGCTGTTCCGGCCCAACCGGTCGTGTTGATGTCCCAACGGTAGTCGTCCCCGCGCAGGCGGGGCTGTTCCGTCGGGAGCGTGTGGTCACTGCGGCGGTTCGCGGTCGGCCCCGCGCAGGCGGGGCTGTTCCCGGGCGGGCGGTACGAGTTGATCCAGTGGTCGGGTCGTCCCCGCGCAGGCGGGGCTGTTCCCCAGTGCCGGTTCGTGACGGTGTCGGGCGAGAGGCCGTCCCCGCGCAGGCGGGGCTGTTCCGT
>NZ_JAALDX010000551.1:17160-17276 GCF_014145095.1 Dietzia sp. SLG310A2-38A2
ATGCAAGTCGACGGCGCCGAACGAGTCCTGTCGTCCCCGCGCAGGCGGGGCTGTTCCCGAGCCGAACAAGCAGAGCGGAAACTGAAGCCGGTCGTCCCCGCGCAGGCGGGGCTGTT
>NZ_JAALDX010000551.1:17286-17585 GCF_014145095.1 Dietzia sp. SLG310A2-38A2
CAGTGCCCGAGGTCCAGTTCGGCCTTGCGGTCGTCCCCGCGCAGGCGGGGCTGTTCCCGGCCCGCCCCACATTCTTCCGCGGCAGCGCCGTTCGTCCCCGCGCAGGCGGGGCTGTTCCGGAACCCGTCGACGTCACCCCGCTGTTGTAGCAGTCGTCCCCGCGCAGGCGGGGCTGTTCCCTCGGGGACGAAGTTGGCGATAGCCATTGGGGGGTCGTCCCCGCGCAGGCGGGGCTGTTCCGCCTTACCAGCGCAAGAGTGACGGCCTTTGGGTGTCGTCCCCGCGCAGGCGGGGCTGTT
>NZ_JAALDX010000551.1:17595-17769 GCF_014145095.1 Dietzia sp. SLG310A2-38A2
GTCCGGCTCGGCTATGCGGCACGTGTTGCAGTCGTCCCCGCGCAGGCGGGGCTGTTCCCTGGGACCCGTTCCCGCTCTGCGCAGGGTTCCAGTCGTCCCCGCGCAGGCGGGGCTGTTCCTCCGGCGATGGCTTTGTCGCCGTTCCACTGGAAGTCGTCCCCGCGCAGGCGGGGC
>NZ_JAALDX010000551.1:17844-17959 GCF_014145095.1 Dietzia sp. SLG310A2-38A2
CGCACTAGCCGGCGATTCTCTGGTCTGGAAGTCGTCCCCGCGCAGGCGGGGCTGTTCCGACGGGCGCCCGGACAGCACGGGTGAAGTGGCCGTCGTCCCCGCGCAGGCGGGGCTG
>NZ_JAALDX010000551.1:18041-18278 GCF_014145095.1 Dietzia sp. SLG310A2-38A2
CCCGCCCTCAGGATCATCGTCGTGGGTCGAGTCGTCCCCGCGCAGGCGGGGCTGTTCCCTGGCCGAAGAACTGTTCGGAGAAGCACACCCCGTCGTCCCCGCGCAGGCGGGGCTGTTCCCAGCCTCTCGTGTTTTCCCTGCTCGACTCTTCCGTCGTCCCCGCGCAGGCGGGGCTGTTCCTCGCACACCGGATCGTCGCCGCGATGCAAACGAGTCGTCCCCGCGCAGGCGGGGCTG
>NZ_JAALDX010000551.1:18831-19130 GCF_014145095.1 Dietzia sp. SLG310A2-38A2
CCACGACGGCGACTGAGCACTCGGCGCGTCGTCGTCCCCGCGCAGGCGGGGCTGTTCCGCCAGACCCGGTCCCGCTACAGGTGACAGTGTCGTCGTCCCCGCGCAGGCGGGGCTGTTCCGTGCTGGTTCCGGCAGCAGCACCCTAGGTGATCGTCGTCCCCGCGCAGGCGGGGCTGTTCCGTTGACCCCGTTGGGCAATGTGGCGGCAGTATGGTCGTCCCCGCGCAGGCGGGGCTGTTCCCTCGACGGGGCTCACGAGGCCAGTGCCCGAGCTGTCGTCCCCGCGCAGGCGGGGCTGT
>NZ_JAALDX010000551.1:19204-19443 GCF_014145095.1 Dietzia sp. SLG310A2-38A2
CCGTGGGTACCCAACGCTGGATTGTGGTCTGTCGTCCCCGCGCAGGCGGGGCTGTTCCGGGGATCAGCTGGAGGCGGCCATGGTGGGCGTGGTCGTCCCCGCGCAGGCGGGGCTGTTCCCAGATCGGTGACCCTCTGGGGGTGACCAGACAGGTCGTCCCCGCGCAGGCGGGGCTGTTCCCGGGGCACCGGAGAAGTCGCCGCCAAACAGGACGTCGTCCCCGCGCAGGCGGGGCTGTT
>NZ_JAALDX010000551.1:19666-20612 GCF_014145095.1 Dietzia sp. SLG310A2-38A2
CGGTGCCCGGCCACATTCTCCAAGACGACGGTCGTCCCCGCGCAGGCGGGGCTGTTCCGCAGTTCTGCCTTTGAGGTGGGGCACAAAACACGTCGTCCCCGCGCAGGCGGGGTTCTTCCGGCGGTCCGCGGCGGAGTCGGTCATGCCGTTGCGTCGTCCCTGCGCAGGCGGGCCTGTTCCGCGGTGCCTCCGACTCGACGGTCTGACCCGTGGGCCGTCCCCGCGCAAGTGAGGCTGGTCCGGTGGGGCTTAAGGCTCTGGGGGTCGCTCCGGAGTCGCCCCTGCGCAGGACGGGCTTCCCACGCCATTTGCAACGTCATCGTGCGGAAACGAAATCGGTGTTGGACTTCTCGGGCTGAATTGTTGTCTGAGCTCCCCGCTAGAGTGCTAGGAAATCGTCCCCGCGAAAGCGGGGCTGTTCCTCGTGACGTCGGAGGATCGAGTCTTCCCACCGGGTCGTCCCCGCGAAAGCGGGGTTCCAGCAAATTGCAGGTTCTGCCAGTCAAAAATTGAGTGCGACTCGGGTGGTCCCAGTCACCTACACCCCGAACGTCGACCGGGGATAGCCGGCCTCTACGTCTGTCACGATGTTGACCAGGTACGGCGCCCCGCTGGCGAACGCGCGGTCCAGGGCGGGGCCGATCTCTGCCGGATCGGTGACCATCTCACCGGCCCCGCCGAGCGCCCTGACCACCTGGTCGTACCGGGTGCGCGGGGCGAGGTCGGCGATCACGTCGTAGCCGTAGAGCATCTGCATCGGACCCTTCTCCAGGCCCCACGCCCCGTTGTTCCCCATCACCATCACCACGGGCAGGTTGTGCCGCACGAGGGTGTCCACGTCGATCAGTGAGAACCCGGCCGCGCCGTCGCCGAGCAGCAGCACCACCTGGCTCGACGGCCGGGCGATCCTGGCGGCGATCGCCGCGCCCAGGCCCGCGCCGAGGCA
>NZ_JAALDX010000079.1 GCF_014145095.1 Dietzia sp. SLG310A2-38A2
CGGAGGGTGCGGGCGCAGTCGGCGATCACCGTGGGCGCGCGGCCGAACGTCATGGGGACGACGACGAGGTCGCCCGACTCCCCCTCCGCCGCCACCAGGTCGGACAGTCCACGCCCGGGCGCGGCCGACGGGATGCCGAGGTCGGGCATCTGCTCGGACTCCGGACCCAGCGCCGCGACGATCCGGGCGGTGGCCGGGTCGGTGTGCTGGTGGACGTGCTCGTGGACCGCGGAGTGATGCTCGTGCACCGGCGAGTGGGCGGTCACGCCTGTTGCTCCACCGGGCCGACGGGATCGTGCACCGTGACCAGTTTGGAGCCGTCCGGGAAGGTGGCCTCCACCTGGATCATCGGCAGCCGCTCCACCACCCCGGCCATGACCTGACCGGCGTCCAGGACCCGACGTCCGAGGTCCATGCACTCGGCGACGGTGCGCCCGTCGCGGGCGTGCTCGACGATCTCCCACGAGATGAGCGCGGTGGCCTCCGGGACGTTGAGCAGCACCCCGCGCTCAAGCCTGCGCCGCGCGACCTCGGCCGCGGTGAACAGCGTGAGCTTGTCCAGCTCGCGGGGGGTGAGCTTCATCCTGTGGTCCTCTCGTGCTCGGGCATCAGCGCGCCGGGTGGATGCATGCCGGTGAATGCACGCTGGTGAATGCACGCTGGGGCTGTCGATCACGCTAATACCGCCGTGTGTCGGCTGTGTTACGCCGATTCCGAGGGCCACTCGCACCCCTGACCCGGGCTGCCCTGCGGGCGGCGAGCAGGGCAGCCCGGGTCGGAGCACCTGGCCGTCGGGAGGTCACCACGATCCCCACGCTCCGTAGCCCGCGGCCGGTAAGCCTGTGACCCACCGCCACAATCCTCTGACCTGCGGTGCCCTGCAGAGGGCGAGCAGGGCACCGCAGGTCAGGGCACCCGGCCGCGCGGGCGGCACTACGGGCGGAGCCGCTGCCTGCGACTCTGCCGGGGAGCGATTGTTACGGCGCGTTACGACTCCCGCGTCGCCGGTGACCCGGGCCCTCCCCGCTGCCATGATGAGTCGATGCCCCAGAACACCGCCGCGACGACGGCGACAGACGACCCCGCCCTGCGCGGCTTCGACAGCGCAACGGCGGACGACCTGCTACCGGTCCTGACAGAGCTCTCGGGCTCGGCCGGTTGGGCAGAGGCGGTGCTGGAGGGTCGGCCCCACCGCTCGCGCGAGGCTCTGCACGCCGAGGCCCGCCGGGTGCTCGC
>NZ_JAALDX010000080.1 GCF_014145095.1 Dietzia sp. SLG310A2-38A2
GCTCACAGCGACCACTCCCCCGTCGCGCAGGGCGGGCAGGATCTGCGGCAGGGGTCGGGTGCAGCCGGGGGCCGCGCGGTCCATGCGGACCAGGTCGGGGTGGAGGTGGAGCATGAGCGAGGTCTCGGCGTGGCCGGCGTGGGTGTCGGCCGGGTCCACGGAGGTCCGGCACGAAAGCCACGCGGCGTCACGGCCCTCGTAGCGCAGCAGCGGGATCGCCCGACGCAGCGCGTCGAGGTTGCCGCCGTGGCCGTTGACCACCACGAATCTGGGAGTGCGGGTGGAGACCGACCTGCCGAGCTCGATCAGCGTCTGCACCAGCGCGTCGGTGCCCATGGACACCGTGCCGGCAAACGCCTGGTGCTCCCCGCTCGCGCCGTACGCGAGAGCGGGGAGCACGTGGACGTCGGCGGCCGCGAGGGCGTCCGCGGTGGCGGTTGCCAGCAGCGTGTCCGTCTGGGTGGGCAGGTGCGCGCCGTGTTGCTCGGTGGCACCGAGCGGCAGCACCGCCAGGACGGGCTCGATGGTCAGACCTTGATCGCGCCCATGTCGACGGTGAACGTCGACGCGGTGATGGTCCGGGAGGCGTCCGAGGCCAGGAACAGGACCGAGTCGGAGATGTCGTCCGTGGTGGCCATCCCCATCCCCAGGATCGGCGTGAAGTGCGGGAGGAACTGGGGCATGTTGGTGAACACGTCGTGGGCCGCCGGGTCGTCGGCGCCCATCGGGGTCAACACGCCGTAGGGGTGGATCGTGTTGACCCGGATCCGGTGCTCACCGAGCTCCTTGGCCGCGGTCTGCGCGAGGCCCACCACGCCGTACTTGGAGGCCGAGTAGGGCGCCTGGACGGGCATGGCCTTGAGGCCCGCGACGGAGCTCACCAGGACGATCGATCCACCGTTGTCCGCCGCGAGCATGTGCGGGATGGTGGCCTTGAGGGTCTTCCAGTACCCGGTGAGGTTGATGTCGATCGTGTCCTGCCACTGCTGCTCGTCGATCTCCCAGACCTTGCCCCAGTTGCAGATGCCGGCGTTGGCGATCACCACGTCCAGACGTCCGCCGAACTGCTCGACCCCGCGAGCGACCAGGTCCTGCTGGAACGCCAGGTCGCGGACGTCGCCGATCTCGGCGAGGATCTCCCCGCCCTCGGCCTTGACCTTCTCGACCGTCTGCGCGAGATCCTCCTCGGTGGACGCCTTGTAGCCGACATGCTCGGACGGCGAGGCGCACAGGTCCAGTCCGATGACCTTGGCGCCCTCCCGGGCGAAGCGGATGGCGTGCTTGCGACCCTGGCCGCGGGCGATGCCGGTGATGTAGACGACCTTGCCGTCGAAGTCTCCCATGGACTGTGGTTCCTCTTCCTCTACGGACGTAACAGGGAGGCCCGGACGGGCCGCCCCTCCAGGTCACTCTCCCAGGCGACGCATGAACCCGTCGGGGATCACGTAGTCATCCCTGTTGAGTTCCGCGATCGAGGACTTGCTCAACCCGATCAGGCTGGAGTCCAGGCCCGAACGCAGGACGTCCAGGACGTTCTCCACGCCGGCCTGGCCGTTGGCGCCCAGGCCCCACAGGTACGCGCGGCCGATCATCACGGCGCGGGCGCCCAGGGCGAGGGCCTTGGCCACGTCCGACCCGCGCCGGATCCCGCCGTCGAGCAACACCTCGACCTGGTCGCCGACGGCGTCGGCGATCGGCGCCAGGCAGCGGATCGAGGCCGGGGTGCCGTCGAGGTTGTTGCCGCCGTGGTTGGAGACGGAGATCGCGCTGACGCCGGCGTCGACCGCGCGCCGGGCGTCGTCGAGGCGGGTGATGCCCTTGAGCATGACCGGCCCGTCGTAGTTCTCCACGACCCACGCGATGTCCTCCCACGTGGCCGGAGGGGTGCCCATCCACTCGCCGTAGGCACCGAAGAAGGTCGGGCCCATCTCGCCCTGGTGCACGAGGTTCGGCGTGGTCAGGTCGGGGAAACGCTTGTTGGTCACCACGTCGCGCGCCCACTCGGCGGCCCAGCGCGGACGCACCGCGATCTCCGGGGCGAGGGTGAGCATCGCCTTGGCGTCGAGCTTCTCCGGGATGGTCGGGCTGCCCCAGTCGCGCCCCATGGAGAACGACCAGTCGGTGGTGAGGATCACGCCCGCCGCACCGGCGGCCTTGGCCCGCTCCAGGCGCTCGAGGACCTTCTCCTTGCCGCCGAGCCAGTACACCTGGAAGAACGTCTGCGGGTTCGCGGCGATGACCTCCTCGATCGGCTTGGAGGCGAAGGAACTCAGTCCCATCGCGGTGCCGCGCGCGGCGGACGCACGGGCCACGTCGACCTCACCGTCCGGGGTCACGGCCTGGACCCCGGTCGGCGAGATCATCACCGGCAGGCTGATCGGCTGCCCCATCACCGTGGTGGCCATGTCCCGCTCGGCCTTGGCCCCGATCACGTGCGGTTTGGGGCCCAGCTCGGCGAACGCGGCCGTGTTGTCGTCGATCGTCACGCCCTGCTCACTGCCGGCCACCAGCGCCATGTAGACGCTCCGGGGCAGCTTCTTCTTGGCGCGGCGCTGGGCCTCGGCGACCGACTCGAACCAGGGGTTGCTGCGCCAGGGGTTGGCCTCGGCGATCTTCGACAGGCGTGACATGGGAGAGAGCTCCTTCGGGGAGGAAGTGGGCGGGGGCGGGTCGACCCGGTCGACTCAGACCGGGGACTCGTTGCACAGGCTGGTGGGCCTGCGCGGCGGGGTGGTGACGAGGGTCAGCGGGACCGGGCCGGTGGGCTGCTTGCGCGCGGCCAGACCCTTGACCCGCGAGTGGTCCTGTGACGGCGAGGGGATGCTGCGCTCGGCGGCGAGCAGTCCCTCGCCGTACCCCTGGACGCACTCCGGGTCCGGACCGTCCATGGGCAGGCCGGTGAAGAACTTGGCCGCCATGCACCCGCCGCGGCAGCTGTCGTAGAAGTTGCACGACGCGCAGGCGCCGGCGGACTGGGGCTCGCGCAGTTCGCGGAACAGCTCGGAGGTCTGCCACACCGACTCGAAGCTCCCGTCGGCCACGACGTTGCCGGCGAGGAACTCCTCGTGGATCGCGAACGGGCAGGCGTAGACGTCGCCGATCGGATCGATGAGGCACACCACGCGGCCCGCGCCGCAGAGGTTGAGGCCGGGCAGCGATCCCTGGCCGTCGCCGAAGGCGGACAGGTGGAAGAAGCTGTCACCGGTCAGGACGTTCGAGCCGTGCTCGACCAGCCAGTCGTAGAGGTCCTTCTGCTGCTCGGGAAGCGGGTGGAGGTCGTCCCACACGTCCGCGCCGCGGCCGGAGGGGCGCAGGCGGGTGATGCGCAGGGTCGCGTCGTACCGGTCCGCAAGGGCCTTGAACTCGTCCAGCTGGGTGACGTTCTCGCGGGTGACCACCACGGAGATCTTGGCGTCGGTGAAGCCGGCGTTCTGGAGGTTCTCCAGGGCACGGACCGCCATGTCGAACGAACCCGGGCCGCGGACAGCGTCGTTGACCTCGGCCGTGGCACCGTCGATGGAGATCTGGACGTCCACGTAGTCGCTGGCGGCCAGGCGCTGCGCCACCTTCTCGTCGATGCGCACGCCGTTGGTGGAGAACTTCACGCCTACCTGGTGGCTGGTCGCGTAGTCGACGAGCTCCCAGAAGTCCGGGCGGACGGTGGGCTCGCCGCCGCCGATGTTGACGTAGAAGACCTGCATCTTCTGCAGCTCGTCGATGATCGCCTTGCACTGCTCGGTGCTCAGCTCGCGGGGGTCGCGCTTGCCCGACGAGCTCAGGCAGTGCACGCACGCGAGGTTGCAGGCGTAGGTGAGCTCCCAGGTCAGACAGATGGGGGCGTCGAGACCGCGCTCGAACTGGTCCACGAGCCGGCCGACGGGGGCGGGGGCCGCTGGGCGGCTGAGCGTGCTGGTCATGAGGTCTCCTCGATCATGCGCGAGGCGGCGAGCTGGCCGAGCGCGTGCAGGTACAGGCGGGCGGTCCCGGGGTCGTCGATCGGCACGCCGGCGGCAGCGCAGGCGGCGCGGGCGGTGGGGTGGTCGGCGAGAATGCGGACCACCTCGACGATGGTCGGCGACTTGAGAAAGCTGAGCTTGCGGGTGTGGAAGTGGTAGAGCAGGGCCCCGAACGGCTCGGGACGCAGCGCCACTCCGGGGTGCAGGCGCCAGCCGGCGTCGAGATCGAAGGCCGCGGGCGCGGCGTCCTGTTCGGCGCCGGCCGGCGCTGCTGCGGAGGTCATGTCAGTAGACCCCACACATGCCGTCGATCGAGACCTCCTCGATGAGGGCCTCCTCCAGCACTACCTCGGTGTTCTGGGTGTTCTCCACGGCAGTTCCTCTCTTCAGACCTGATGGGTGCCTCACCACTCAAGGTGAGACCTGCATCATATTGGCACCTAGTGCCAATTGCAATGGTCTATGTACAGACCGTGTCCGGGGTGGCTCTAGGCTTGTCGATCATGGGAATGACGGAGTTGGACGACAGTCGCGTCCCCGGGCGACGACCGTCCACGACGCGCGCCTCGATCGTGGCGGTGGCGTTGAGGCTGTTCGCACGCCAGGGATACGACGCGACCAGCGTCGACGAGATCGCCGAGGCCGCACACATCTCCCGGCGGACCCTCTTCCGGTACTTCCCGGGGAAGGCCGCGATCGCGTGGGGCGAGTTCGACGTACAGATGGACGGGATGCGGCGACAGCTGGCCGAGATCCCCGGCTCGACCCCGCTCCGGGACGCGCTGGCGGACTCGCTCGTCGCGTTCAACACCTTCCCGGACTCCGAGACGCAGGTGCACCGCCTGCGGATGGGACTACTGCTCGGGGTGGACGAGCTCCAGGCCCATTCGACGCTGATGTACGCGGACTGGCGGCGGGCCGTCGCCGAGTTCGTGGCCGCCCGTCGCGGGGAGACCGTGCACGATCTGATCCCGGCCGCGACGGCTCACGCCGCCCTCGGGATCGCCCTCTCGGCGTACCGGCGTTGGGTCGACGAGCCCGAGGCGGACCAGGCCCGGCTCCACGAACTCCTCAGACAGTGCACGTGCATCCTGGCCTGAGGCGGAGGGCCGGGCGGTGGGCACCGCGGTGCGTCAGGTGGTGCACGACACCCGGAACCTACCGGGGAGTAATATCTCCTGGATGACCGACACCGCGCCCGTCCAGCCCGAACCCACCCAGACGTTCCGCCTCTGGCAGAAGGCGACCCGGCTACCCTTCGGCTCGCGACTGTTCAGCGCGGCCGTCAGCCTCAAGGCCCCCTACTTCCGCACCGTCCTGCCCCACGTCGTGGACGTGCGCCCCGGCCGGTGCGTGGTCCGCGGACCCGGCTGGTGGGGCAACCACAACCACATCGGCACCTTCCACGTGATCGCCGCCCTGAACCTGGCCGAGATGGCGATGGGCGTACTCGCCGAAGCCACCGTGCCGGCCACCCACCGGTGGATTCCCGTGGGCATGAACGTGCGCTACCCGGCCATGTCGACCGGCGGCATGACCGTCACCGCCGAGTGGACCGAGATCCCCGACTTCGCCGCCATCACCAGCGGACAGGACATCGACGTCCCGTTGCGCTTCGTCGACGACGCCGGCGTCGAACCGGTGGTCGGGTCCATCACCATCCGGGTCTCCCCCAAGAAGAAGCGCTGACGCTCGCCGGCGCGTCAGTCTCGGGTCCGGGCGTCGAAGGCCTTGACGGCGATCGGGGCGATGATCACCGTCAGCCCGACGATCCACAGCAGTGACGCCATCACGGGGTGCTGCAGCGGCAGTGCGGCGTCCGGCCCCACCGCGGGGGCGTTGCCCCAGAGCTCGCGCATCGCCTGGACGACCGAGGCCAGCGGGTTCC
Source organism: Dietzia sp. SLG310A2-38A2 (assembly GCF_014145095.1). Classification (GTDB taxonomy): domain Bacteria; phylum Actinomycetota; class Actinomycetes; order Mycobacteriales; family Mycobacteriaceae; genus Dietzia. The sequence continues at coordinate 5,845 of NZ_JAALDX010000080.1, forward strand.
ACTCGGCGACCGGCCGCAGCCACGGCGGCATCGACTCCGGGGGCGCGAAGGTGTTGGCGAGGAACGTGGTGGGGAAGATCGTGGTGAACATGACGCCGTTGACCGACTCGATGGTCTTGAGGCGGGAGCCCACGACGATGCCGATCCAGATCATGACGAAGCCGAAGCCCAGCAGGATGAGGTAGCCCAGCACCGCGTCGACGATCCCGCTCCGGATCCGCCAGCCCACGACGAGGCCCGTCAGCGACATGACCACCACGCCGATGGAGGAGTGGATGAGACTGGAGGCGCTGCGCGCGATGAGGATCGACGCACGCTGGATGGGCAGGGTCCGGAAGCGGTCGATGATCCCCTTGTTGAGGTCGTTGCACAGCCCGGAGGCCACGACGAACGAGGAGAACGCCATGGTCTGCGCCATGATCCCCGGGAGCAGCCACTCGCGGTAGTTCACGCCGCCGGCCACCGCGATCGCGCCGCCGAAGACGTAGGCGAAGAGCAGGACGAACATCACCGGCTGGATGGTGACGTCCGCGAGGTTCTCCGGCTGCCGGCGGATGTGGAAGAGGTTGCGGCGCACCAGCGCGGAGATCTGCCGGCCGAGGGACGGCCCCTCGGGGCGGGACGGCATCGCGAACCGCTCGTGGGTGGCCGAGGTGTGGGTGGGGTCGGCGACGGTGCTCATACCCGGTTCTCCTGTTCGATGGTGTCGACGTCCCCGGTGTCCGCGGTGTCCTCGGCCCTGCGTCCGGTGAGGGACAGAAAGACGTCGTCCAGGCTGGGGCGCTGCAGGCCGATGTCGTCGAGTTCGATCCCGGCGTCGGTGAACGCGGTGGCGATCCCCGCCAGCGCCGAGACGCCCTCCGACGGCGCGGTGAGCCGGCGCGCGTCGCGGTCGACGTGCAGTTCCCCGATCCGGCCGTCGAGGACGCGGACGGCCTCGTCGACGTCGTCCGGCCGGGAGACGGTGATGACCAGGCTGGCCGCCCCGGAGCGGTCCTTGAGCTCGAGCGGGGTGCCCTCGGCGATGACGCTGCCGTGATCGATCACGATCACTCGGTCGGCCAACTGATCGGCCTCGTCGAGATACTGGGTGGTGAGCAGCAAGGTGGTGCCGTCGCGGACCAGGTCGCGCAGGACGTCCCAGAGTTCGTTCCGCGACCTCGGGTCGAGGCCGGTGGTGGGCTCGTCCAGGAACAACACGGGCGGGGCCGCGACGAGGCTGGCCGCCAGATCGAGCCGGCGCCGCATACCCCCGGAGTAGCTCTTGGCGACCTTGGTCGCGGCGTCGCTGAGCGAGAACTTCTCCAGTAGCTCATCGGCGCGCGTCTTGACCATCTTCTTGGGCAGGCCGTAGAGGTCCCCGATGAGGCGCAGGTTCTCGCGCCCGGTGAGCAACTCGTCGACGGTGGCCGCCTGCGCGGTCAGCCCCATGGCCTTGCGCACCTCGGCCGGGGCGCCCATCACGTCGTGACCGGCGACGCGCGCGGTGCCGGAGGTGGGCGGGCTCAGGGTCGTCATCATGCGGATGGTGGTGGTCTTGCCGGACCCGTTGGGCCCCAGCAGTCCGAGGACCGATCCGGTGGGGACGGAGAAGGAGATGTCATCGACGGCGGTGAAGTCGCCGAACTTCTTGACGAGGTGTTCCGCCTCGATCGCCGGGGCGTCGGACGCCAGTCTGGTACTCACTCGCCAAAGAGTGCCGCGCCGGGAAACGGTAGTCAATACACAGGTCCGCCAATGAGGACCGATCGCGTCCTATGGCTCACAGGTCACCGTGTGGAGCCCCACGACCCGGGCAACGTATCGTGGGGAGGTTGCCGCGCGACGTCTCGCGTCCCGCGGCGAACCGTCTCTCGAACAAAGGATGACCGGTACCCATGAGCCCCATGTCGACCATCCCGCCGACGATCGCCCGTTCGTGGCTGCTCCTGCCTGCCGACAAGTCCGAGCGCTTCGACGCGGCCGTGAACTCCGAGATGGACGTCGTGGTCCTGGACGTCGAGGACGGGTGCCGCCAGTCGGAGAAGGAGCGCGCGCGCCGCGAGGTCCGCCAGTGGCTCGAGGCCGGCAACCACGCGTGGGTCCGGATCAACGACGTCCGCTCCCCCGAGTGGGAGAAGGACCTCATGGCCCTGGGCCACTGCCCCGGCCTCGACGGCGTCATGCTGGCCAAGACCGAGAACCCGGAGCACGTCTCGCTGACCGCCGCCCGGTTGGCCGCGGACACCCCGATCGTCGCCCTGGTCGAGTCCGCCGACGGTCTGGCCGCCGCCACGGAGATCGCCAAGACCGACCAGGTGGTGCGCCTGGCGTTCGGCATCGGTGACTACCGCCGCGACACCGGCATCGGCTCCTCCCAGATCGCCATGGCCTACACCCGGTCGCAGTTCGTGGTGTCCAGCCGGGTCGCGCGCGTGGCGCCCCCGATCGACGGGCCCACCATCTCCAACGACACCCAGGTCCTCATGGACGCCGCCGAGCACGCGGTCGAGATGGGCATGACCGGCAAGCTGTGCCTGCGGGTGGACCAGGCCCCGTACATCAACGAGGTCCTCTCCCCTTCCGCCGCCGATGTCTCGTGGGCCGAGTCCGTGATCGACGAGCTGGGCCCCGGCGGCGAGCGCTGCCGCGACGGCGCGGACCTGCCGCGGCTGGCCCGAGCGCAGAAG
>NZ_JAALDX010000081.1:0-2919 GCF_014145095.1 Dietzia sp. SLG310A2-38A2
CGACACGTCACCCTGTACGCGGACACCAGCTGCGTGCGCCTCGGAGGCCGACCCCGTTGTCGCAGAGCCACCCACTAACGACTCGCGGAATCTGCGAAAGTGTCGCAGAAAGCGCGAATCGCGCCGAGGGGTCGCAGGTAGCAGCGTCGACCGCCATTCCGTCATCGGCCAGAGGTTAAGGTCCATTAGGCGGCGGAGCGCCGGTCCGATACCTGTCCACGCGCAGGTCATGCAGGGGATCAGGCAATTCGAACGAGGGGCAGTTCGGGGAGGGGTCGAGTTTGCGGAATCTACAACTCGGCATCGTCCACTTTACATAATGTAGATTATCGGCACTTCAAACGTCGTGACTGGTGGATGGGCCTGTCATCTCATGGCCCGGCCGTCCTGCCGCATTGACGTCTTGCCGCATGGACGTCGTGTCGCGCGGTGTGCGCTCAAGCCCCTCAGGGTGTGTGGCGCTCCGCGACCGAGAGGGCTCTGAGGTGCGCTGGACCGCCGAGGTTCTTCTGGTCCGAGGGTTGCGGACTGCCCCCGGGCGTGGCTAAAACGTCACAGTGACGATTCTGGCGGACCCACTGGCGTGGCCCCCGTCGGATTAGCCACGCCGTCCCGCGCCACCAATCGCGGCCACGGGCGGCTGCAGGTGATCCCACGGCGCTGCCTGCTCGAGTTGACCGGCGAGGCGCAGGAGCATGGATTCACCCCCGAGCTGTGAGACGAACTGCACCCCCATGGGCACGCCCTCCGGGGTCCGGTGCAGAGGCAGCGAGAGCGCCGGTCGACCGGTGAGATTGGCCAACTGGGTGTACGGGATCCAGTTGAGATTGTTGTCGATCATCGATTCCACGAGCCCCGAGCGTCGCAGCAGGCCGGCTGTGCGGGTCTTGAGTAGCGCTGTCGCCGCACGGTGAGCGAGTCGCGGGGTGTCCAGCGCGCCGATGTGCGGAGGAAGGTCGGCCAGCGTGGGAGTGACCAGGAGGTCGTAACCGTCGAAGTAGGCCGACAACCTCCGCACGTGTTCGTGTCGACGCATCACCGTGTCGACGTACTCGACGCTGCTGTGCGCTCGTCCTAGGGCCGCCATGACTTGCGTATCCAGCTCGAAGTCACCGTCTCGGCACCCGGTGCGCCGCTTGGCGTCGTCGACCTGCCACGCCAGGACCACGAACCAGGAGGCGAGGAAATCGCGGGCCAGCGCCAGGTCGTCGACCGGTTGCTCGGTGAGCATCTCCACGTCATGACCGAGGTCGGACAGCGTCCGTGCGGCCGCCTCCACCGATGCCGAGGCCTCCGGATGGGGTTCGGAGTTGATCGAAGATGCGGTGCACACGCCGATCCGCAGCCGTCCCGGATCCTGACCGACCTGAGAGAGAAAGCTCTCGGTGGGCACCCCGGGAAGGTAGGGCCCGCTCGGCTCCCCGCCGGCCAACACATCCAGCATCGCCGCGGAGTCGCGGACGGAGCGTGAGATCACGCCGTTCGTCGCCGCACCGTGCATCGCCTCACCGATCGACGGCCCCATGGGGACCAGGCCGCGGCCCGGTTTGAGCCCGACCAGGCCGCAGCATGCGGCCGGGATGCGGATGGAGCCGCCGCCGTCGCTGGCCCCGGCCACGGGAACGACACCGGCCGCGACCGCGGCGGCTGACCCTCCCGAGGAACCGCCGGGAGTCCTGCTGGTGTCCCACGGGTTGCGGGCGGGACCGAAGAGGTCCGGTTCGGTGATGCCCTTCGCGCCGAACTCCGGGGTGTTGGTCTTGCCGAAGATGACGAGGCCCGAGTCGAGCCAGCGCTGTACCACTGTCGAATGCGCGGCCGCCGGGACGTGGGACAGGGGCCGCGAGCCGCCGCTGGTCGGCACCCCCCGGTAATCCTGGCCCAGATCCTTGATGAGGAAGGGAACTCCGGCGAAGGGTCCGTCGAGGGGCCCCGTGACCCGTTCGCGGGCCCGGGCGTCCATCCGGTGGACGATGGCGTTGAGGTGCGGGTTGACGGTGTCCGCCTGCTGCAACGCGACATCGAGCAACTCGCCCGCGGTCACCTCTCCCGACCTGGCCAGGTCGGCCAGCCCAAGAGCGTCGTGGCGTCGGTACTCATCGATGTGCATGGGTCGTGAGTGTACTCAGGGGCCGCCCGGCGGGACGGGTCCGCGCGATATCACGCAGACTCGGGGCATGACTGAGTCGACTCTCCCCCGAACAGTCCGGGTCTTGGCGTGTATCGCGCTCGCGAGCGCGATGGGCGCCTGTACAGGGCAGTCCGGTGATCCCTCGCCGTCCGCGTCGATCCCGACCGATGGGCCCGGAATCTCACCAGCCACTCGACAGTGCTGGACGACCTGACCCGAACGTGGACGGTCTACCGTCCCCCGGCGGCGGAGGGTGATCTCTCGGTGCCGGTGCTGCTCGTCATCCACGGGACCGGGGACACCGGCTCGGGGATCCGCAACGGGATAGGTCCCGACCTGGAGCAGTTGGCCGACGAAGAGGGCTTCGCGATCGTCTACGTCGACGGCCACGAGAACAACTGGAACGAGTGCCGGAGGGAGGGCGACTGGCCCGCCAAGGAGGACGACCTCGACGACGTGGGGCTCTTCCGGGAGGCCGCCGGGTCGCTCGGGACGACCGGCCCGGTCTACGCGGTGGGCTTCTCCTCCGGCGGACACATGGCCATGCGACTCGCCCTCGAGGCGCCGGACCTCGTCGACGGGGTCGCGGCGGTGGCCGCCAATCCCCCGACCCGGGACAACCTGGATTGCGGGGTGGGTGGCGAGCCGGTTCCGATCGTGTTTGTCCAAGGGCGTCAGGACCCGATCAACCCGATCGACGGTGGTGAGGTCCGCGTGGGATCGGGCCTCGCCGCGCAATCGCGGGGCGAGGTGCTGTCCGCCGTGGACGGCGCGGAGTGGTTCGCCCG
>NZ_JAALDX010000081.1:2985-11495 GCF_014145095.1 Dietzia sp. SLG310A2-38A2
GGTCGTCCCCGACGGTCAGTCGTGAGGGCGACGCCGAGACGATCACCTGGGAGGGCTCGGATCCTGTGCGGCTGGTGATGGTGGACAGGGTGGGCCACTCCTTCCCCACCCTGTCCGGCAGGTGGGGCCGCGACGGTGGGGCCCGGTACGACACGCCCGGCGAGATCTGGCGGTTCTTCTCCCCCGGCCCGCCGTGAGGACGCCCGGTCGACCCGCCTCCCCCGGGCCGCCCTGAGCGTGACGGTGCCGGTGGTCAGCCGCGCTGGCCGCGCCACGCTCTCCACGCCCCGGTGGACCACAGCGCCCACGCCACCAAGAGGGGCTGGAAGAACAATCGGATGAGGCGGGCGCGGTCGGTGTCCAGTCCGAAGGCGGCCGTGCCGGTGACGTACTGCGAGATGTTGCCGGGGAAGATCGCCACGAAGAAACCGGCGGTGATCCATCCCACGGCGGGCCGGAACCTCGTGGGCGCCAGGATGAGGGCGGCGCCCAGTCCGATCTCGACGACTCCGGAGGCCAGCACCACGAAGTCCGGGTCCAGGGGAACCCAGGTGGGTACCTGGGCCTGGAACTCCTGCCGCATGGTGGTCAGGTGTCCCACGCCGGCGCCCAGCAGTGCGGCGCCGAGGGTCCAGCGTCCCAGGTGGCGGATCACCTCGCCGGCCCGGCCCGGGCGTCGTGTCATCCGGGTGCCGGTGCGTCCGGCCGGTTGCGTACCTGGGGTGTGCTCCATGCCAGAAGTATTGCGCACAACTCAATTGTGCGCAATCAAATTCTGCGGGACAATGGGGAGATGAACGCCGATCTCCGCCTCGACCAGCAGGTCTGCTTTGCCCTCTACGCCGCTTCCAGGGCGTCGACAGCGGCCTATCGGGAGGCCCTCGCCTCAGCCGGACTCACCTATCCCCAGTATCTGGTGATGCTCGCCCTGTGGGAGGAGGACGGTCTGTCGATCCGACAGCTGGGCGACCGGATGCTCCTGGACTCCGGCACCCTCTCCCCGCTGATCTCGCGGATGGAGGCCGCCGGGCTGGTGTCGCGTGACCGGGCGGGCGGGGACGCCCGGAGTGTGACCGTCGTGCTGACCGACGCCGGGCACGCTCTCCGCGACGAAGCGGGCCGCATCCAGTGCTCCCTGCTGGAGAAACTGGACCTGCCGGCGGAGGACCTTCTCGAGCTGCGTCGACTGGCGCGGAGTGTCGTGGCGGCGCTGGAGCGTGCCGACGCGACGTGAGTCCGGGGGTTCCGCCGGGGCCCGGGTGGGGTCAGCCGTGCGGAGCCGGATCCGGCCGCGGAACGTTCTGCAGCCTGAGCTGGCCCCTCGCGAGCACCCTGCCGCTCTCGGACTGGCTGATCACCACGTCCCACAATTGCTGACTGCGCCCCTGGAACAACGCTTCCGCGATCACGTTCACCCGCCCGCCGGTCGACGCCCGCAGGAAGTCGGTGCCGTTGTGGACACCGACCGCGATCTGGCCCCGGTCGGCCACGGCGGCTCCGGCGCCCGCGCCGCCCGCGGACTCGACGATGCTGGCGTAGACACCTCCGTGGACGGTTCCCCACGCGGTGAGGTGGTCGTCGCCCAGAACCGCATGGCCCCTGAGGCTCGTCGCGGTCACCTCGTCGACGACGAGCCCTGAGGCCCGGACGAATCTGCTCGCATCATCGGAAGAGGCATCGGGAAATCCGTCGGAGGTGGTCATGAGTTCTTTCTACCCGCACCCGATCACCGCTCCGCGGACCTCGCCACGGGTTGGCGCAGGATCGTCCGCAGCCGAGCCGGTTCGGTCTTGCGCGCGTCGGAGAGATAGATCTCGTGATGGTGCCCCGAGGCGATCAGGCCGTGACCGGGGATGACCTCCTCGTGCATCCGGGCGATGACCGGCCCCTCCGCGTCGTACGGTCCGACGTGCAGGGTTTGAACGGCCTGACCCTCGGCGAACTCCTCGAAGCGGACCCGGTCCACCGCGACGGCCGGCTTCCTCGCGGTCACCTTCTCGACGGCGGAGGCCACGATGTCCGGAGTGATCCAGTCCGGCTGCGAGATCATCATGGTCCACTCCCAGGCGTCCTTGTCCCGGGCGGTGAACACCGCGAGGTCGCGGGCGTACCAGAGGCCCTCGAGGGGGCCGACGGTGTGGACGCGTCCGCGGTCGACCTTGACCGCCGCCCGCACCGCATACGAACACGTGTACAGGGCCTCGAGTGCCCAGCCGTAGTCCTCGGAGGTGTTGGGGTCCCCGCGGCCGTCGGCCATGAGGAACCGCATCGTGGGCACGTCGACCACGTCGAACCTCCCGACTCTTCCGTTGTAGAGGTCCCTGCGCTCGCGCTTGATGTCGAAGGTGTCCACTGCTCACCCCTCACGCAGTTCGTCGAGTTGCCGGCGGTAGACCTCGGTGAGGTCGTCGATGTACGCGCGATCCCACCTCGGCGTGATGTGCTTACTGCAGTTGGCGTCGGCGGCCACGAGATCCACGACGATCGCCCGCTCCACATACCCGGTGTAGGTCCTCTCCCCCATCGTCCGCAGGCGTCCGATCAGGTCCGGGTCCTGCTCCGGCTCGACTATCCGGGCGTGACCGAACACCTTGAGCCGGGTCCGGGTGGGGTAGTCCACGAAGAGCAGGCAGACGCGGCCGTCGTGGTCCACGTTGCCCACCGAGACGTACTGACGGTTGCCGCGGAATTCCACCCACGCGAGTGACGTGGGCGTCAGGACGTGGACGAATCCCGCGGGTCCGCCGCGGTGCTGGACGTATGGCCACCCGGACTCGGTGACGCTTGAGAGGAGGAAGTGGTCGGCGCGTCGGATCAGCGCGGAGTCCGTTCCCTCCAGGGCGAACTCCCCGGTTTCCGGCGGCCGGGTGACGCCCGCCGACTCCTGCCGTGCACGGGCGGCGGGGCCGAACGCGATCTCGGGGTATCGGTTGGTGGGCATGGCCACGACCCTAGTCCGCCGCGCCGGGCCGTCAACTGGCGTTGACGGCTGATTGGTGTCAACGTAGGTTGACACCAGGGGTGAGGGATGTGGACACGACCTTTGACGACGACGACGACCACGACGACCACGACGACAAGCCGAACCCGGTCGCCCGCCTGGCCGCGATCTCGGAGGCGAAAGCTGCGCTCGCCCGGGAGGAGTCGGCAGCGGTCCGACACGCTCGGCTGCACGGTTTGACCTGGGCGGAGATCGGAGTCGTCCTCGGCGTGAGCAAGCAGGCGCTGCACAAGCGGTTCGGTAAGGCGGGTTGATCGCCGGTACCCCTCACCCGATCGCGGGCTCGACACCCTCCGCCACATAGTGGGCCAGGTGCTCACCGGTGAGCGTGGATCGGGCTTCCACGAGCTCGGCGGGCGTGCCCTCGAACACGACGCGGCCGCCACCGTGGCCGGCCCCGGGACCGAGGTCGATGATCCAGTCCGCGTGGGCCATGACGGCCTGGTGGTGCTCGATCACGATGACGGACCTGCCCGCGTCGACCAAACGGTCGAGCATGCCCAGCAGGTTCTGGACGTCGGCCAGATGCAGGCCTGTGGTCGGTTCGTCGAGCACGTAGACCTCCGCCTTGTCCGCCATCTGCGCGGCCAACTTGAGACGTTGCCGCTCCCCTCCCGACAGCGTGGTCAGCGGTTGTCCCAGTCGGACGTATCCCAGTCCCACGTCGCGGAGCCGCGACAGGATCTTGTGCGCGGCGGGGATCCGGGCCGGTCCCTCGCGGAAGAACTCCTCGGCCGTGGCCACCGACATCGCCAGGACCTCACCGATGTTGCGCTCCCCCAGCCGGTATTCCAGTACCTCGGCCTGGAACCTCCGACCCTCGCAGTCGTCGCACCTCGTGGCGACCCCCGCCATCAGACCGAGATCGCTGTAGATCACGCCCGCCCCCTTGCAGGTGGGGCACGCGCCCTCGGAATTGGGGCTGAACAGGGCGGGCTTGACGCCGTTGGCCTTGGCGAACGCCTTCCGGATGGGGTCGAGCAGCCCGGTATAGGTGGCCGGGTTGCTTCGGCGGGACCCCCGGATCGCGGCCTGGTCGATCGCGACCACACCGGGTCGTGGGGAGACCGACCCGTGGATGAGCGAGCTCTTTCCGGACCCGGCCACGCCGGTCACCACGCACAACACCCCCAGCGGGATGTCGACGTCCACGTCCCGGACATTGTGGGCGGTCGCACCCCGCACCTCTATGTGGCCGGTCGCCCTCCGGACCTCGTCCTTGAGCGTCGCGCGGTCGTCGAGGTGGCGGCCGGTGACGGTGTCGCTCTCCCTCAGGCCGGTGACCGACCCCTCGTAACAGATCTCGCCACCCGTGGACCCGGCGCCGGGCCCCAGGTCCACGACGTGATCGGCGATAGCGATGATCTCCGGCTTGTGTTCCACCACGAGGACGGTGTTCCCCTTGTCGCGCAGCCGCAGCAGCAGATCGTTCATCCGCTGGATGTCGTGTGGGTGCAGCCCGATCGACGGCTCGTCAAACACATAGGTCACGTCTGTCAGCGCGGACCCCAGGTGTCGGATCATCTTGACGCGCTGTGACTCGCCACCGGAGAGCGTGCCGGCAGGCCGGTCCAGGGAGAGGTAGCCCAATCCGATCTCCACGAAGGAATCCAGGGTGTGCTGCAGCGCCGCGAGCAGTGGGGCGACCGACGGCTCGGAGAGTCCACGAAGCCACTCGGCCAGGTCGGTGATCTGCATCGCGGAGGCATCGGCGATGTTCAGCGCGCCGATCCGCGACGACCGTGCGCCCTCGTTCAGGCGGGTGCCGTCACAGTCGGGACAGTTGGTGAACACCACGGCCCGCTCGACGAACGCCCGGATGTGCGGCTGCATCGCCTCCACGTCCTTGGCCAGCATCGACTTCTGGATCTTCGGGATGAGCCCCTCGAAGGTCACGTTGATCCCGTCGGGACCGGATCCCTCCGGAGCAGGTCGTGCATCTCCTGCTCGGTGAAGTCGCGGACGGGCTTGTCCATGTCGAAGAAGCCGGACCCCGCGTAGATGCGCCCGTACCACCCGTCCATCGAGTACCCGGGCACCGTGATCGCTCCCTCGGCGAGCGACCTGGAGCGGTCGACCAGAGCGTCGATGTCGAAGTCGGATACCGACCCCCGCCCCTCGCATCTGGCGCACATCCCGCCGGTGATGGAGAACTCCGCCTTCTGCCGGCTCCCGTCCGCCTTCGTGAGAGTGCCCACCCCGCTGGCGGACGCGACGTTGAAGGAGTACGCCTTGGGCCCGCCGATGTGCGGATCCGCCAGTCGGCTGAACAGGATGCGCAACAGGGCTCCGGTGTCGGTGGCCGTGCCGACCGTCGAGCGGGGATCGGACCCCATGCGCTCCTGATCCACCACGATGGCTGTGGTGAGGCCGTCGAGGAGGTCGACGTCGGGGCGCGCGAGGGTGGGCATGAAGCCCTGGAGGAACGCGCTGTAGGTCTCGTTGATCATCCGCTGGGACTCGGCGGCGATCGTGGCGAAGACCAGGGAGCTCTTGCCGGAACCGGACACGCCGGTGAAGGCGGTGATCCGACGTTTGGGCAGGTCGACGCTGATCGACTTCAGGTTGTTCTCCCTCGCCCCCTGCACGCGGATGACGTCGTGGGTGTCGGCGATGTGGTCACTCACGGGCCGTCTCCTCGCTGGTGTGTCTGCGGTCAACCGTAGGTCCCGGACACCCCGCCGGGGAGGGATACCTCAGCCGCGGTTCACCTCAGTCGCTCCGCGCGCCGGGCAGCGGCCACCAGATCGCCGGACATCCGGGACAACTCGGTGGCGTCCTCCCCCTCGAGGATCGCGGTGTGCAGGTCCTCGCACGCGCACCTGAGCTGGAACATCCGGTCCATGAGGTCTGTCGACTCGGCCTCCGAGAGCACCACCGTCCCCTCCGGCAGTTCTCGGACGCGCAGTGACTGCCGCTGTTCGTAGGCGCGCTGACGGCACGAGCGGCGGCAGTACCGTCGTCGTCGGCCCGTGTGGCCCTCGTCCACCGGACGCCCGCACCACGCGCACGAGGCCTCGCCCCGCCGGGGCGGGGGGTGATCGGCGGGGGCGTCGGTGTCCACGGAGGTCAGGGTACCGAGACGGTCCCCGACTGGCCTGCTGCCGTGGCGCGTGGGAACATTTGGGGGGTCACCTGGCGTTACATCATCAGGAACACGGCAGCGTCGTGTCGCAGGCAGCTGGACAGACGGACGAACACGGTAGAAGGAGTTCGCATGGCAGATCGAGTCCTCAGAGGCAGCCGCCTCGGTGCGGTGAGCTACGAGACCGACCGGGACACCGATCTCGCGCCCCGGCGGATGGCCAAGTACCAGACGGAGAACGGCGAGGTGTACGAGGTCCCGTTCGCCGACGACGCCGAGATCCCCGGCACCTGGATGTGCAAGAACGGCCAGGAGGGCCAGCTCATCGACGGTCCGGCGGTCGAGGTCAAGAAGGGCAAGCCACCGCGTACCCACTGGGACATGCTCCTCGAGCGTCGCTCGCTCGACGACCTCGAGGACCTGCTCAAGGAGCGGATGGACATCCTCAAGAAGCGTCGGCGCGCCGGCGCCCGCTGAGCATCCTCACGCTGAGCATCTAGACCCAGCAAGGACGCCCCGGCCCCCTCACAGGGCCGGGGCGTCCTGCGTTCAGGGGGTGCCAGGTCAGCCTCCAGTGGGCGCCGGTTCAACGCCGAACGAGCGATCTCAGCTGTCCGCGCCGCTTCTCCCAGCCCCAGCGGGCCACGTTCACGGCGGCCTCCCGGAAGATCGATTCGCTCATCTTGGACTGTCCGACGGTGCGCTCGGTGAAGGTGATGGGGACCTCGACGACCGTGCCCCCGGTGTTCAACAGCCGCCAGGTCATGTCGATCTGGAAGCAGTAGCCCTTCGACTCGATGGCGTCCAGATCGAGGCGTGTCAGTGACTCGCTGCGATAGGCCCGGAAGCCGGCAGTGATGTCCTTGATGCCCACGCCCAGCATGATCCGGGAGTAGACGTTGCCGCCGCGGGAGATCACGTGGCGCTGCCACGGCCAGTTCTCCACGCTGCCGCCGGGCACATAGCGCGACCCGATCACCAGGTCCGCACCGGCGTCGACCGCCGCGAGCATCGCGGGCAGCCGCTCGGGCGGGTGGCTGCCGTCGGCGTCCATCTCCACCAGCACGGTGTAACCGCGCTCCAGACCCCAGCGGAATCCGGCGATGTAGGCGGCTCCGAGCCCCTGCTTGCCCGCGCGGTGCAGGACGGTGATCCTCCCCCGCGCGTCTTCTGCGGCGAGCCGGTCGGCGACCTTCCCGGTGCCGTCGGGGCTGTTGTCGTCCGCGATGAGGACCGCCACGTCGGGAGACGACGCGAGCAGACGCTCGACGACGCCCGGCAGATTGTCCCGCTCGTCGTACGTGGGGATGATCACCAGGGTCCGCGCGGACGGAACGGCGGGCGGAGGCGCCATCGGATCGGTCACTTACGTCTCCTCGTGCTCGGTCGCGGGTCGCTGCCGGGTGGAGATCAACGCCCATCCCAGGCCGACGAGCCCGATGAGACAGCTCACCATCTGCGGGATGCCGCCCAGTCGGGTTGCCATCGTACCGGCGGTCCCCAACTCGACCTGCGCCGCCAGCGTCGCGGGCTCGAAGATCCCGGTCTCCTGGAGCACCTGACCGTCGGGGCCGATCACCGCGCTGACCCCGCTGGTGGCGGCGATGAGGACGGGGACATGGTGCTCCACGGCCCGGACCCGCGACATGGCGAGTTGTTGGTAGGTCATCGGGGATCTGCCGAAGGTGGCGTTGTTGGTGGGCACGGTGAGGATCTGGGCACCGCGGGAGACCGGCTCACGGGCCGCGGCGTCGAAGGCGATCTCGAAGCAGATGGCCACACCGAGGTCGATGCCGGCCGCGGTGACCAGCCCGGTGCCGTCCCCCGGGACGAAGTGCCCCGCGGTCCGGGCGATCGGGAACAGGGCCTCGAGTGGCGCGCGTAGTGGCAACCACTCCCCGAACGGCTGGATGTACTTCTTGTCGTGGCGGTCGACCACGGGATCGGCGGCGGTGTCGGACGATCGGCCGTCCCAGACCAGGTAGGAGTTGGTGGCCTCGGGGCCGTCTCCGACCGGCAGGACGGTCCCCACGAGGATCGGGGCCTCCAGACGCCGGGACAGGGCGGTGATCTGTGCACCGGCCAGCCGGTCGGCCAGCGGCGAGATGTCGGAGGCGTTCTCCGGCCACAGCACCAGGTCCGGCCGGGCCGTCGTGCCGGCCTCGACGTCGTCGACGAGCTCCGAGGTCACCCGCAGATGGTTCTCGAGGACCGCACGGCGCTGGGCGTTGAAGTCCAGCCCGAGTCGGGGGACGTTGCCCTGGATGACGGCGATGTCGGCAGTCTCCCCTGGTGCCCCGGTCGTGGTGTCGACCGCGGCAGCGGCGACGAGCCCCACGGTGGCCAGTGGGACCGCCAGGAGCCCGGTGGCCGCGCGCAGTGGATGACGCCGGCGCGCGAACAGCATGACGGCGAGCCCGAGCG
>NZ_JAALDX010000082.1 GCF_014145095.1 Dietzia sp. SLG310A2-38A2
CGAGGCCGTGCCGCTCGCCGCGTCCGCGCTGGCCGCGGTCGTGCGATCCGGGGGCATCGGCCCGCTCACCGTCACCACCATCGCCGGCGAACCCGTCCACACCTCGCCCGTCGCCGCCGCGTTCGAGAACGCCGGGTTCGGTGCCACGCCGAAGGGGTTGCGCATCCGGCGTTGAGTCACCCGCCCTAACGAGTTAAGATATGCGCATCAATGCATATATCGGCAGGAGGGCGGATCGTATGGGGCTGGGGCACACACACGGGAGTCACACGCACGGTTCCGCCCACGCGCATGGCTCCGGCAATGCCCAACCGACCGGTCACGCCGGCGCGCGCTATCGGGTCAGACTGGCGTGCGCCTTTGTCCTGACCTTGGTGTTCTTCGTGGTCGAGCTGATCGCGGGCCTCATCTCCGGCTCCCTGGCCCTGCTCTCCGACGCCGGCCACATGGCGGCGGACGTGGTGGCGCTGGGTGCGGCGCTCGCGGCGACGGTGATCGCCTCGCGGCCGGATCGTTCCGGGAGACGCACGTTCGGCCACTATCGCGTGGAGATCTTCGCCTCCGGTCTGGCGGTGCTCATCATGGTCGGCATGGGGGTGTACGTGCTGGTCGAGGCGTTCAGTCGGCTCGGGTCGGATGCCCCGGTCGCCACCGGAACCATGTTGCTCGTCGGGGCTCTTGGGCTGGTCGTCAACGTCATCTCGCTGCTCCTGCTGCGCAGCGGGTCGTCCGAGAGTCTCGCGGTGCGCGGGGCGTATCTCGAGGTGGTGGCCGACGCGGCCGGATCGGTGGGGGTGATCGCGGCCGCGCTGCTCATCCGCGCGACCGGATCGACGGTGTGGGATCTCGTGGTGGCCGTGGCGATCGCCGTGTTCATCGTCGTCCGCGCGGTGATACTCGGCCGACAGGTCGTCACGGTTCTCGCCCAGCACGCACCCGCCGGGGTCGACCCCGCAGCTGTGGAGTCCGAACTCGCGTCGGTTCGCGGAGTCGAGGAGGTGCACGACCTGCATCTGTGGACGCTGACCTCGGGGATGGACGTGGGGACCGTCCACCTCGTGACCGCCCCCGGAGTGCCCCATTCCGGCGTCCTCGACGAGGCGCGACGCGTCCTGCGAGAGGTCCACGGCATCGAGCACGCGACCGTGCAGATCGAGGCCGCCGGCGTCGTGGAGTGTCGCGAACTCGGATGGTGAGCCTGCTGGCTCCGGGGCCCCTCGAGGCTGGTGGCTCTGGTGACCGGGGTCGCCCCGACAACCCGGGTCGGTTCAGGGCACCATGGTGCGCACACTCGGACAGCGGGCAGAGGAGTCAACGGTGCCGGAGGGTGATTCCGTCTACAGGGCGGCCGCACGGGTCCACCGGGCGCTGGCCGGGCGGGCCCTGGACAGGACCGAGCTCCGGGTTCCCCGGTTCGCGGCCGTGGATCTGCGGGGTCGGACCGTGGTGGCCGCCCGGTCTCGGGGGAAGCACCTCTTCGTCGTCGTCGGCCCCGACGCACAGGGTCGGGACCCGGTCACCCTCCATATCCACCTGAAGATGGAAGGCCGCATCCATATCCACAAGGCGGGGGAGCGGTGGCGGTTCCCCGCGCACACCGTCCGGCTGCTCCTGCGTGCCGAGGACGTCGAGGTGGTGGGTACCGAGCTCGGGCTGCTGCGCGCGCTGGATCCGGCCGAGGCCGACCGGGCGGTCGACCACCTCGGCCCCGACCTGTTGGGGCAGGACTGGGACCCGGACGCCAGCGTCGCGGAGGTGCTCCGGCGGATCCGCGAGCGGCCGTCCCGGACGATCGGGGAGGCCCTGTTGGACCAGCGCAATCTCGCCGGCATCGGCACCGTGTACCGCGCCGAACTGTGTTTCCTCAGGGGACTCGACCCGCGGGAGCCGGTGGAGTCGGTGCCGGACCTGCGCGCCGTGGTCGTGCTCGCCCGACGGATGCTTCTCGCCAACGCCGACCGCGCGGTCCGGGTGACCACCGGCGACACGCGCCGCGGGCGGGAACTGTGGGTGTACGGGCGGGACGGCACGCCGTGCCGCAGGTGCGGGACCCAGGTGGAGACGTTCAGGCTGGGTGGTCTGGCCGACCCGGACGAGCCGAGCGACTCTCTCGATCGCATCGCCTACCGTTGCCCGTCGTGCCAGCCGGAGCGTGCCACACTGGGGCCATCGCCAACCGAGGAGAACCTGTGACCGACCGCAACACGATCCTGATCACCGGCGCCAGCGCGGGTCTCGGCGAGGGCATGGCCCGTCGCTGGGCTGCGCAGGGCAGAAATCTGGCGCTCTGCGCCCGCCGTCTCGAGCGACTCCAGGAACTCCGCGCCGAGCTGCTGGCGGCCAACCCGGCGATCACGGTGGCGGTCCGCGAACTCGACGTGGCTGACGGCGACGCGGTGGAGCGGGTATTCGGCGAGCTCGACGCGGAGCTCGGGGGGATCGACCGCTTCGTCCTCAACGCTGGCTTGGGGAAAGGGGCGTCCATCGGTACGGGCAAGGCGCACGCCAACCGCGAGACCGCGATGGTCAACGTGATCGGCACGCTCAACCAGGCCGAGGCGGCGATGGAGTTGATGAACGCGCGGGGCGAGGGGCACCTGGTGTTCATCTCGTCTGTGAGCTCGCTGCGCGGCATGCCCAAGGCCCAGAACACGTACGGCGCCACCAAGGCGTTCGTCTCCTCGCTGGCGCAGGGCCTGCACGCCGAGCTCGACAGCGCTGGCAGCCGCATCAAGATCACCGACATTCTTCCCGGGTACATCCGCACCGACATCAACCGGTCGGTCAAGACCTCGCTGATGACCGAATTCGACGAGGGCGTCGACGCCCTGGTCGCGACGATCGACGCCGAGCCCACTCGGGCACTCGTCCCGGCCAAGCCCTGGAAGGCGATCGGCCCACTACTGACTCTTCTGCCGGAGAAGGTCAGCCGCAGGTTCGTCTGACCGGTGCTCCCGCCCGCCCGCGCCGGAGAGGCGATGGGTCAGTCCAGATAGGCACTGGGTCAGAAGGGGGGCGGGTTGAGGATGTCGTAGAGCAGCGCCTGCACGTCGTGCTCGACCGTGCTGACGACCGGCGCGTTGCGCTGCCACCACCGGCTGTGGTCGGCGGGTCGGGTCTCGACCGGGCCGGTTGCGCGGGCGCGCTCGGCGTTCAGGCGGGTCGCTCGGCGAGTCCAGTAGGTGGGCTCCGGGCGTGTCTCGCCTCCCGTGGTGGTCGGGTCCGGGTTGCGCTGTTGTTGCCTGTCCCAGGCCCGGGATTCGTTGCGGGCGTGCTCGCGGCGATAGGCCCCGAGCGGCCCGGATGGTCGGGTCGTCATGGTCGCCCCATCTGGGGTGATGACGGTGAGGGTGCCGTCGGGTTGCAGGTCGTAGATCCAGTCGGAGAATGTCTTGAACCGGTGATGGCGCCGACACAGACACATCAAGTTGCGCTCTTCGGTGGGTCCGCCGCGGGCGGGGTCGGCGTGGTCGAAGGGGCGGACATGATCGATGTCGCAGTCATCGGCTGGAACCGCACAGCCGGGATGGCGGCAGGTCCCGTCGCGCAGCCTGATGCGGCGGGCCAACTCGGCGCCGGGCCGGTACTTCAGGGCGCGGCGGGCGTCGTCGGCGGCGCCGATACGGGGGTCGACCTTCTCAAAGCTGGCCCCGTCGCTGGTGACAAGCATGTCCAGCAGAGCCTGCAGCGCAGCCTCGCCGGTGCGGGTGAACTCCACCCGCACCCCGTCGTCGTCGCGGGCGCCGTTGCCACTCGCCCCGTTGTTACCCGATTCGGCGTTGCCGGGAGCGATCACGGTGACCTTGGGTCGCAATGGGGCCGGGCCGCCGGGGTGCAGGTTGTCGCCGCACACCAGGGACAGCAGGGCGTCGGCGCGGCGCTCGGCCTTGGAAAAGTGATAGTCCGCGACTGGGTCCGAGCCCGACTCGCCGGTGGCCTCAGCGGCGGCTGCGCTCGCCGCGGCAGCGTCGGCCTCGGCGTCGGAGGCGGCGTGTTCGGCAGCGCGTTGGTCGATCGCCTCGGCAAGAACCGCAGCCTCTTCGGTGGCCAGGATCGCCGACACGGTGGACATACCGTCAGCGCCCTTGTTGATGCGCACACCGCGGGCACGGCTGGCGTCCTCCTTGCGCCGACGGATGCCCTCGGCGTCGTACCGGGTGATGATGGCGTCCACCGCATCGCGTACCGCTCGCGCTCCGAGGCGTACTCCGGCCTCCGACGCGGCCAGGTAGTCGTCGACGACATCCTGCTGCACCTGCGGCAGGACTTCGAGGTCGACGGTGGCCATCTGGCGGGCCAGGAGTTCCGCGGCCCGCTGGTCGAGTCGCCCCGCGGCCAGGGCAGCGAGAACGGCGGGGTAGCGCTGGTGCAGGTCCGCGGCGAACGAGATCATCGATTCGGCTCTCAGGGTGGAGACGGCCATCGCCGCCACCACGTATCCGGTGGCCACGACGAACGGGTCGACCACCGCGTGACCGGGTGGGGCATCCTGGCCGGCGCCTGAGTCGTCGCGGCGCTGGCATTCCAACATTAGGTCGTAGCAGGCCGACAGCCGCTGGGCGGAGGCGCGATTCTCCGCCGCCCATCCGGCACGAGCCGAGGCGGTCAGCCCGGTCAACGGATCGACAGCGGAGGAACGGTCGGAGGAGGGGCCGTTGCCAACGTCCATGCCACACCTCCGAAGCCTTACGTCACCGTCACCTGTATCGAATGTACGTTCTAGTGTACGCACACACGTTCGAACGCGCAAGGGTCTGCTGCGGGCCTTCCATCAGGGAATGCAGTGCCATCCATCCGGGAGTGCAGCGGAGGAAGGCGCCGGGGTACTCGCCGGTCAGGTCGTGACGCGGGGCTCGGGGCCCACCACGTCGAAGAGCATCGCCGTGAACTGGCCGTGGGTCTCGAGCCCCTGGCGGTGGAGACGGAGTCGGCGGGGCAGCAGGGGGCGCCCGGAACCGAGGACGACCGGACACTGGTGGATCCAGACCCGGTCCAGCAGTCCTCGGTCGGCGAACTGACCGGCGAGGTCACCGCCCCCGACGATCCAGACGTCCCCGCCGTCGGCGGCGTCGACCAGGAGAGGGTGGAGGTCGCCGACGTCACCGGCGAAGAACTCGACGCCGTCGACGGGATCGAGATCGCGGTGGGTGACGACCCAGCTCGGCACGGTGTACGGCCAGACGAACGGTTGGCCGTCCTTCGTCAGGTCGCGGCGTACCCAGTCGAAGGTGTTGACGCCGCAGACGATCGACCCGACGCCGGAGTAGAAGCGGTCGAAGTGGAGGTCGGGGAGGGAGGGGTCCGGCTCGGTCGGTGTGTAACCCGCGGGCTCGGCCTCACCGGAGGTCGTGAAGAGCCAAGAGAGGCTCTCCTCGTCGTCGGCGATGTACCCGTCCAGACTGGTGGCGGTGCAGTAGACAGTGCTCATACGAGCATGCTCGCACCCGGCTACGACACCTCCGGGCCGAACAGTTCCGTCTCAGCGGCGGCCGCGTGCCTCGCGGTAGATCTCGACCAGCGAATCCGTCGAGGAATCGAAGCCGTCCCCGGGGTGCTTCTCCGCCGTCAGGGCCCTCAGGAGCTCACCGGCCTGTGCCTTGCCCAGCTCGACCCCCCACTGATCGAACGCATTGATGCCCAACACGGCGGCCTGGACGAACACCACGTGTTCGTAGAGAGCGATGAGCTGCCCGAGCGCCCCGGGTGAGAGCGACGGCGCGAGGATCGTGGTGGACGGCCGGTTGCCGGGCATCACCTTGTGCGGCGCGATCGCGGGGTCGACGCCCTCGGCGAGCACCTCGTCCTCCGTCTTGCCGAACGCCAGCACACGGGACTGGGCGAACAGGTTGGCCACGAGCATGTCGTGCATCGATCCGGCGCCGTCGGCGGTCGGCAGGTCCGAGACCGGGCGGGCGACCCCGATGAAGTCCACCGGGACGAGCTGGGTGCCCTGGTGCAGGAGCTGGAAGAAGGCGTGCTGGCCGTTGGTGCCGGGCTCGCCCCAGTAGACCTCACCGGTGGGGTACGAGACGTCGGAGCCGTCGAGTCGCACCGACTTGCCGAGGGACTCCATGGTGAGTTGCTGAAGGTAGGCGGGGAATCGCACGAGACCCTGGGCGTAGGGGATCACGGCCTTGGACTGAGCTCCGAGGAAGCAGGTGTACCAGATGCCGAGCAGGGCCATGAGAACCGGAGCGTTGTGCTCGGGGGCCTCGGTGGCGAAGTGCAGGTCCATGGTGTGGAAACCCTCAAGGAGCTCCACGAACGCCGGCGGGCCCACCGTGATCATCACCGACAGGCCTATCGCCGACGACACCGAGTACCGGCCCCCGACCCAGTCCCAGAACTCGAACATGTTGTCCGCAGCGATCCCGAAGTCCGCCACCTCCTCGGTGGCCGTGGACACCGCCACGAAGTGGGAGGCGATGGCCTCCTCCGATCCGAGTGCCTCGACGAAGTGCCTGCGCGCCGCGTGGGCGTTGGCCATGGTCTCCTGCGTGGTGAAGGTCTTGGAGGCGACCACCACCAGCGTGGTGGCGGGGTCGACCTCGGCGAGCACGGCCGAGAGGTCGGCGGGGTCCACGTTGGAGACGTAACGTGCGCCGATGCCGGCGGTCTGCAGGTGCTGCAGGGCCCTGTCGACCATCACGGGCCCGAGGTCGGAGCCGCCGATGCCGATGTTGACCACGGTGTCGATCCGCGCGCCCGTGTGGCCCGTCCACTCACCGGATCGGACGCGGTCGGCGAAGTCGGCCATCCGGGTGAGGACCGAGTGGACGTCGGCCACCACGTCGCGCCCGTCGACGATGAGTTCGGCCTCGGCCGGGAGACGGAGCGCGGTGTGGAGGACGGATCGGTCCTCGGTGGTGTTGATGCGGTCGCCCCGGAACATCGCGGCCCGCTGCGCCGGCAGGCGCGCGGCGTGGGCCAGGTCGGTCAGGGCGCTCATGGCCTCGTCGGTGACCAAGTGCTTGGACAGGTCCACGTGCAGATCACCCGCGGTGACGGCCATGCGTCGACCCCGCTCCGGGTCGGAGGCGAACAGCTCGCGGAGGGTCACCTCGCCGATCGCCGGTACGAGGTCCTCGATCGCCGACCACTGTGGGGTCGTGCTGATGTCCGTCATTGCCGCTCCTGCCCAGTGTTGCCGCCCGGGGATCGCCCGCCGTCTGTCTGGGAGGTTAGCCGGGAATACGGGGGCCGCGCCGCCCGTTCCAGACACGTGACCCCCATGATTCCTCCGGACCACCCCTCCGTGTCGGCTCAGGCGGAACGACTGGTCGACCTGGGCGTGCCCGAGCTCGGCGGGATCACCGCGGGGCAGCTGCGAGAGCACGCCGCCGCTCTTGACGACGCGGCTCTCGCAGCTGCTCCGGGGGCCGGTCGGCCGGTGCTGGCCGTCCACCCGTCGTTCGTGTCCACCGCCCGACTCACGACCTGCTGCGCCGCGGGGGGAGAGCCGGCTTCGTCGTCGTCGACATGTCCGACCTGGCCGAGTTCACACCCACCGACGATGTCCGGGTGCCGGACGCCCCGCTCTATCTGGCCGGGGACGTGACGCGCGACGACGACATGCTGGGCTGGACACCGACCGACGCCCACGCCGAGTTCGCCCGGCGGGCGCGCACACCGCTGACCATCTCCGAGGGGGTGAGCTGGCTGCTCCAGAGGCCGGACGTGCTCGAGCCCGGGAAGTGCTTCATGTGCATCGGATCGCGGAAGCGGAAAGCCGACGGAGGTCTGGATGCGCGGACCCCGGCGCTGTGGATCAGCGGGGGGACGGGCCGCGACGGCCGGGGGAACAAGGGCGCGCCGAAGGTGGGCTGGTGCTGGGCGAACAACCACCACGCGTGGTTGGGTTTCGCCTCCACGGCCGGGCGCGCAGGACGGGTCGGCCGGGTGTAGGGGCACCGGCCGGAACCGGACCCGAGCCCGGGCCCGAGCCCGAGCCCGGGCATTCAGCCCAGTCGCCCGCGACCGAGACGCAGGAGCATCCCCGCCAGCGTCTGTCCCTCCTGCCCGAGTGAGGAGAAGCGCTCGTAGACCTTGAGCTCGCGGGTGTGGACGAGCTTGGTGCCGCCGGACTGCATCCGCGTGCGGCCGATCCGCTTGGAGATCTCGCTGCGACGGACTACCGCGTCCAGGATCTCGGCGTCCAACCGGTCGATCTCCAGACGGAGTTCCTGGATCTGGGCCTCGGACAGCGGATCGTCCGTGCCGGCGGGGTCGGTGTTCATGTCGCGATTATCCCACTTGCTTCCGCGGGAGCCGCAGGACCGTCTAGTGTTTCCGCCCGTGGAGAACTTGAACACGATTCTCGCGGACATCGGATCCGTGATCTGGGGACCCTTCGTCCTCATCCCGCTGCTCCTCGGCACGGGCCTATTCCTCACGATCCGGCTGAGGGCACTGCAGTTCCGCAAGCTGGGACCCGCGCTCCACCTCGGCCTGATCCGCCGTAGTGACGATGGCGGGGCGGGTGACATCACCCAGTATCAGGCGTTGACCACCGCGCTCGCCGCGACCGTCGGCGTGGGCAACATCGTCGGCGTGGCGACGGCGATCTCACTGGGTGGACCGGGCGCGCTCTTCTGGATGTGGATCACCGCCCTCGTGGGGATGGCCTCCAAGTACTCGGAGGCCTTCCTGGGTGTGCGGTACCGCGTCACCGACGCCCGCGGCGAGCAGTCCGGTGGTCCGCAGTACTACCTCCACCGTGGGTTCGCCGAGCTGTTCGGGAAGACCGGCGGCCGGGTGGGACTGGTCCTGTCGATCGTCTTTGCCGTGTTCGCCGTCCTGGCCAGCTTCGGCATCGGCAACATGACGCAGGGCAACGCGGTGGCGGCCCAGCTCGACAACTCGTTCGGGGTCCCGCACGTGGTCACGGGCATCCTGATGTTCGTCCTCACCGGTGCGGTGCTACTCGGGGGCATCAAGGCCATCGGCCGGGTCACGGCCGGGTTCGTGCCTCTGATGATCGTGCTGTACCTGCTCGGCGGGATGGTCGTCCTGGTGCTCAACGCCGACGCGATCCCCGGGGCCTTCGGGCAGATCTTCACCCAGGCCTTCTCCGGGACGTCCGCGGTCGGCGGTTTCGCGGGTGCGGCGATCATGTACGCCATCCAGATGGGTGTCGCCCGGGGCATCTTCTCCAACGAGTCCGGGATGGGCTCGGCGGCCATCGCGGCCGCGGCGGCCAAGACCACCCACCCGACCCGCCAGGGCCTGGTGTCCATGACCCAGACGTTCATCGACACCATCATCGTCGTCACCTTCACCGGTCTGGTGATCGTCACCTCCGGCGTGTGGGAGCGGGGCAGTGACACCGCCGGGACCATGACCGCCGACGCGTTCGCCGAGGCGATGCCGTACGGGGACAAGCTGGTGGCGGTGGCGATCGCGTTCTTCGCCTTCTCGACGATCCTCGGCTGGTCGTACTACGGCGAGCGGTGTGTCGAGCGGCTCGTGGGCGCCGGGGGCGTCATCCCCTACCGGATGATCTTCACCTGCGTGGTGTTCGTGGGTGCGGTCACCGAGCTCGAGGTGGTGTGGAACTTCGCGGACGTGATGAACGGATTGATGGCGATCCCCAACCTCATCGGCCTCCTGGTCCTCTCCGGCCTCATCGTCCGGGAGACGCGGTACTACCTGGACAACGATCCGACTCTGACGGCCACGGCCGCGCAGGTCGAGGAGTTCATGGGGGACCGCCCGCGCTGAGACCGTGGTGTCGGACCGGGTGGGTAGATTGGACGCCACGATGACCCACTCCGCACCCGCCCCAGCCAGTTCCGCCGTCGGTCCCACCTCGTCTCACTCACCGCTCCTCGACGGACTCAACCCACAGCAGGCCGCCGCGGTCACGCACCGCGGCGGTCCGCTGTTGATCGTGGCTGGCGCGGGTTCCGGGAAGACCAGCGTGCTGACCAGGCGAATCGCGTACCTGCTGGCCGAGGGGGGTGCACACCCCGGGCAGATCCTCGCCATCACGTTCACCAACAAGGCCGCCGCGGAGATGCGGGAGCGTGTGTCCGCCCTGGTGGGGCCGCACGCCGAACGGATGTGGGTGGCCACGTTCCACTCGATCTGTGTGCGGATCCTGCGGGCCCAGTCCGCGCTGCTGGGCACGCGCAACTCCAACTTCACGATCTACGATTCGGACGATTCCCGTCGCCTGCTCGGGATGATCGCCAAGGAGCAGCACCTCGAGGTCAAGAAGTTCACGCCGCGGATGCTCGCCTCGGCCATCTCGAACCACAAGAACGAGCTCCGTGAGCCGTCGGAGGCCATGGACCGTGCGCTGGAGGACTCGGACCGGACCGGGCAGACGGTGGCGGCGGTGTTCACCGAGTACCAGGCCCGGCTGCAGGCGGCCAACGCCTTCGACTTCGACGACCTGATCGGGGAGACCGTGGGGTTGCTGCGGTCGCACCCCGAGGTGGCGGCGTACTACCGGCGCCGGTTCCGGCACGTCATGGTGGACGAGTACCAGGACACCAACCACGCCCAGTACATCCTGGTCCGGACGCTCGTCGGCGGTGCGGCCGGGTCCGGGGACGACGCCGCGGCCGGGGTGGCGCCGGCGGAGCTCTGCGTGGTGGGCGACGCGGACCAGTCGATCTACGCATTCCGGGGCGCGACGATCCGCAACATCGAGGACTTCGAGCACGACTACCCGGACGCCCGGTCGATCCTGCTCGAGCAGAACTACCGCTCCACGCAGACGATCCTCTCCGCCGCCAACGCGGTGATCTCCCGGAACCCGGGCCGCCGCGAGAAGAACCTCTGGACCGACGAGGGAACCGGCGAGCTGCTCGTGGGTTACGTGGCGGACAACGAGCACGACGAGGCTCGGTTCATCGCCGGCGAGATAGACCGCCTCGTGGACTCCGGGGACGCCGGCTACTCCGATGTGGCCGTGTTCTACCGGACCAACAACTCCTCCCGCGTGATCGAGGACGTGTTCGTCCGCCTGGGCCTGCCCTACAAGGTCGTCGGCGGGACCCGCTTCTACGAGCGCAAGGAGGTGCGCGACATCGTCGCCTACCTCAAGGTGCTCTCCAACCCGGACGACACGGTGGCGCTGCGCCGCATCCTCAACACCCCGCGGCGGGGTATCGGGGACCGAGCCGAGGCGTGTGTGGTGGTCCACGCCGAACAGCGGGCCATCGGCTTCGGTGAGGCCCTGCGGGACGCGGCCGAGGGCAGGGTCTCGCTGCTGCCCACCCGCTCGGTCAAGGCGATCTCAGGGTTCGTCTCGCTGCTCGACGAGCTCCGCGGGCGCTTGAGTGGCTCCGACCACGCCGGTGGCGAGGACTCGGCCCCCGACGTCGGCGCCCTGGTGGAGGCAGTGCTCGACCGGACCGGATACCGGGCCGAGTTGGAGGCCTCCAACGACCCGCAGGACGCGGCGCGTCTGGACAACCTCAACGAGCTGGTGGGCGTGGGACGGGAGTTCTCCTCCGAGGCCGCGTTGCAGCGTTCGGCGCGCGAACAGGGCTTCGGGGACGAGGACGCCGGGGACGCCGCGGGAGCGGTGGCAGACCAGGCTGACGCAGACCAGGCCGAAGCAGACCAGGCCGACGCCGAACTGGACGAGGGGATCGCCGAGCCCGGTTCGCTCGCGGCCTTCCTCGAACGCGTCTCCCTGGTGGCGGACGCCGACCAGATTCCCGCCGAGGACCAGGGTCAGGTCACACTCATGACCCTCCACACCGCCAAGGGGCTCGAGTTCCCGGTGGTGTTCCTCATCGGCATGGAGGACGGGCTGTTCCCACACATGCGCGCACTCGGGGATCCGGCCGAGCTGTCCGAGGAGCGGCGGCTGGCCTACGTCGGGATCACCCGTGCACGCAAGCGGCTCTACCTGACCCGGGCCATGATGCGCTCGTCGTGGGGTCAACCCATGACCAATCCGGGGTCGCGCTTCCTCGAGGAGATTCCGTCGGAGGCGATCGAGTGGCAGCGTGAGGAACCGGCCGGCGGTGGCGGGTTCGGTGACGACGACTCGTACGCGCCTCGGCGCCGGTTCGGTGGTGGCGGTGGCGCTGCCGGGGGCGGCTACGGCTCCGGTGGCGGCTACAGCTCCGGTGGGGGCAGGTCGTCCGGGATTCCCCGGGCCAAGTCCTCCGCACCCGCACTGGAGCTGGTGCCCGGTGACCGGGTCACCCACGACAAGTACGGACTCGGGAAGGTTTTGACCTGCGACGGCAGCGGGCCGAGGGCCACGGCGACGATCGACTTCGGTGCGTCGGGAAAGGTGCGCCTGATGCTCATCGGGGGAGTCCCGATGCAAAAGCTCTAGGGTGGAAATCCCCGCCCGAGTGCCTGTCGGCACCCCGCTGGTCGGGGGTCTGGCACGGCTGGATCCCATGGCCCCCGTAAGACGCGGAAGGTCTGTTCCCGCTCATGTCGGATCCGGCGGCGTTCGGCTCGGGGTACCCGTTCGAGACCGCGCACGCTGATCTGGCACGGACCCGGGAGTTCGTCGGGGCCCGGATGGCGCCCGGGGCGCATCCCTACACGGAGCGCGTGGAATCCGCGCGAACGGGCGAGGTCGGGACGGTTGCCGGGATCAGCTCGTTCACCGATTTCGACACACGGAACGAGAAACTCCACCTGGGGTGGGGGTTCTCTGGTCGGCGCTAGTGGGCGACCGGGGTGAACGTGGGGACCACGTTGCTGCACTTGGCGGGATACCGCCGTCTACTCGATCACGGTGGACGTCCGCCCAGGTGGGAGGTGTCAGCTCCCGAAGATGCTGGAGGTCGAGCCCTCCACGCTGCCGGCGCCCGCGAGGTGGATGCCCTGCTGGGCCAACCAGATGACGGGGTCGATGTGCTGGGTGCCGCCGTTGAGCAGGACCTCGAAGTGCAGGTGGGATCCCGTCGAGAAGCCCATGCTGCCCATGCCGGCGATCTTCTGGCCAGCGTAGACGCGCTCGCCCTCACGGACATCCAGCGACTCCATGTGACCGTAGACGGTCATCGTTCCGTCGTCGGACATGATCCGGATCCAGTTCCCGTAACCCTGGGCGGGGCCCGAGTCGATCACGACGCCGTCGGTGGCCGCGAGGATGGGGGTGCCGTTGGCGTTGGCGATGTCGATGCCCGCGTGCATCGCACCCCAGCGCATGCCGAAACCTGAGGTGAAGGTGCCCACTGCGGGAAGAGCGACCTTCGGGCGCCGGGCCTGCTCCTCGGCGATCTCCCGCTGGGTGTTGATCTCCGTGCCGGCGTAGAGCATGGCCGACTGCGCGTTCTCCGACTCCGAGTCGAGGGCCGGCACGACCACGGGCTCGGGCAGGGAGGGCGTGGCGGGGGTGGAGGTCGACGGCGCGTCGGGCGTACCTGTCGCCGGCGCCGCCTCGCCGTTGGCGAGGAGGGCGATGTCACCGGCCTCGGCGGAGTGGGTGCCCGCGAAGTCCATGACGGAACCGGCGGAGGCGGCCGACACGGCGGCGCCGGCAGCGACGGCCAGGACGGCCGCGCGACCACGCAATGCGTGCGGGGGGGCGGGGAGACGGTGACGCCCCCCGCCGTGTGCACCGGAGGCGGGTACGACGACAGGAGTCGCTGGTGGTACGTGCTGCGACTCGTTCTTCACCGGTGGCGTTTCCCCTCTGAGGTCGTGCTGTGATCTTTCCGTGACCAAGACGTCCCCCAAAGTAACGGATCGGCAACGGTGTCGCAAGGTAACGGGCCGTCCGAGAGGGAGGGGTGGATCACACTGGTGTGACTCCAGTGATCGAGGGGTTTGATGTTAAGTCACGGGTCTTGAGTGGTGCCTCTAGGGGCATCTCACCCGCGGGGACCTGTGACCCGACACACACGTCTACCCCCAGGGTGCGACGGGCGACACACTGCCCGCTTAGGATGAGGGTTGACTCGGCTTTCAACAGGGCCGGGCGAATCTACCCACGTCAAGATGGTGAGCTGATGGATCTCTTTGAATACCAGGCAAAGGCTCTTTTCGCGAAGCATGACGTCCCCACCACCCCGGGGCGCGTCGCGGATACCGCGGAAGAGGCCGAGAAGGTCGCGGCCGAGATCGGCAAGCCTGTCGTCGTCAAGGCGCAGGTCAAGGTCGGAGGCCGTGGCAAGGCCGGCGGCGTGAAGCTGGCGGAGGACGCCACCGAAGCGCGTGCGCGGGCCGAGGACATCCTTGGCCTGGACATCAAGGGCCACATCGTCAAGAAGCTCCTCGTGGCCGAGGCCAGTGACATCGCGGAGGAGTACTACATCTCCTTCGTCCTCGATCGTTCCAACCGCAACTACCTCGCCATGTGCTCGGTCGAGGGCGGCGTGGAGATCGAGCAGGTCGCCGAGGAGTCCCCGGATCGCCTCGCGCGAATCAACATCGATCCCACGGTCGGCGTCGATGTGGCCAAGGCGCGCGAGATCGCGGCCGCCGGCCACCTCCCCGAGGAGGTGCTGGACGCGGCCGCTGTGACGATCGCGAAGCTGTACGAGGTGTTCGTCAACGAGGACGCCACCCTCGTCGAGGTCAACCCGCTCGTCCGTACCCCGGACGACGAGATCCTCGCGCTGGACGGCAAGGTCACGCTGGACGAGAACGCCGAGTTCCGCCACAAGGACGTCTTCGCCGACTTCTCCGACGCGGGAACCACTGACCCGCTCGAGCAGAAGGCCGCGGAGAACGACCTCAACTACGTCAAGCTCGACGGCCAGGTCGGGATCATCGGAAACGGCGCCGGGCTGGTCATGTCCACGCTCGACGTCGTCGCCTACGCCGGCGAGAACCACGGCGGAGTCAAGCCCGCCAACTTCCTCGACATCGGCGGCGGCGCCTCGGCCGAGGTCATGGCCAACGGGCTCGACGTGATCCTCGGCGACGAGCAGGTCAAGAGCGTCTTCGTCAACGTGTTCGGCGGCATCACCGCCTGTGACGCGGTGGCCAACGGCATCGTCAAGGCCCTGGAGATGCTGGGCGACGAGGCCAACAAGCCGCTCGTCGTCCGTCTCGACGGCAACAACGTCGAGGAGGGTCGCAAGATTCTCGCCGACGCGAACCACCCGCTCGTGACCCTGGCCGACAACATGGACTCCGGCGCCGACAAGGCCGCCGAGCTGGCCTCCAAGTAGGAAGAGAAGGAACAACCAGATATGTCGATCTTCCTCAACAAGGACAGCAAGGTCATCGTCCAGGGCATCACCGGGGGCGAGGGCACCAAGCACACCGCCCGCATGCTCGCGGCCGGGACCCAGGTCGTCGGTGGCGTCAACGCCCGTAAGGCCGGCACCACCGTGGCCCACAAGGACGCCGACGGCAACGACGTCGAGCTCCCCGTGTTCGGTTCGGTCTCCGAGGCCATGGAGGCCACCGGTGCCGACGTGACGATCCTCTTCGTCCCGCCGCCGTTCACCAAGGACGCCATCATCGAGGCCATCGACGCGGAGATCCCGCTGGCCGTGGTCATCACAGAGGGCGCCCCGGTCCTGGACACCGCCGACGCGTGGAACTACAACGTGGCCAAGGGCGAGAAGACCCGCATCATCGGCCCCAACTGCCCGGGCATCATCACGCCGGGTGAGTCGCTGGTCGGCATCACGCCGGCCAACATCGCCGGTAAGGGCCCGATCGGACTCGTGTCCAAGTCGGGCACCCTGACCTACCAGATGATGTACGAGCTCGCCGACTACGGCTTCTCGACCGCCATCGGTATCGGTGGCGACCCGATCATCGGCACCACGCACATCGACTGCATCGAGGCCTTCGAGAACGACCCGGAGACCAAGGTCATCGTGATGATCGGTGAGATCGGCGGCGACGCCGAGGAGCGCGCGGCCGACTACATCAAGGCCAACGTCACCAAGCCGGTCGTCGGTTACGTGGCGGGCTTCACGGCTCCCGAGGGCAAGACCATGGGCCACGCCGGCGCCATCGTGTCGGGCTCCGCGGGTACCGCGCAGGCCAAGCAGGACGCCCTCGAGGCCGCCGGCGTCAAGGTCGGCAAGACGCCGTCCGCGACCGCGGCTCTCGCCAAGGAGATCCTCGACGCCATGTGATCCGCCCGCGGTGGCCCTCTGAGGCCGCCGCGAGTGAGCGTTCCCCGACCCCCGCCCATCCCCGGATGGCGGGGGTCGCGGCGTGCCGGGGGTGCCGCGGGTAGGCGGGTCTCTACGGTGGCAGGGTGAGTCCTCCACGTGTCATCCGGCCCGCCGCGAGACGGACCCCGGCGGGCGCCCGGTCACTGCTGTGGACGGCGGCGGCCGCTGCGCTCCCCGTCATCGTCACCGTCCTGGTCCTCGCCGCGGTCACGCTGGCGGTCCTGGTGTTCTCCGCCCGGGGGTTCGACTCGCTGTTCGCAGTGGTCGCCGTGGAGTGGCTGGTGGTCAACAGGGTGCCCCTCACCGTGGACGCGGTGTCCCTGGGATTCCTGCCGCTGCTGCCACCGTTGATCTACGTGGCGGTACTGGCCAGACAGACCCGCGCGGTGCTGGCCGATGTCGAGGAACCCGGTCCACGCGAGGCCGCCGCGGCCGTGGCGGGGGTGACGCTGGCGGGGATTCTGCTGACGGTGTTGGCCTCCCTGCTGGTCGGATCCGCCGCCTCGGATTTCGCCGTGCGCGAGGCCTCCCTGTCAACGGCACTGCTCTGGACGGTGGCCGTGGCGCTGGTCGGATCCGGGCTGGGGGTCTGGCTGTACTTCCGACGGGATCTCCGGGAGGTCCTGCCGCTGTGGGTGCGCGGTGGGATCCACCTCGGGTCGGCGTTCGTGGCGGCCCTCTGGGCCCTCGCCGCGATTCTTCTGCTGATCGGTCTGCTGGCGGCGTGGGGGCCGGTCGGCTCGGTCCTCGAGATCGGCAAGGATCTCACCGGCACCGCGGCGCTCACGGCGATATCGATCGCGTACCTGCCCAACGTCGTCATGGCCGCGGCCACCCTCGCGGTCGGAGGGGAGGCCCACCTCGGGGAGGCCTCGTACAGTGTGTTCGCCGTGTCCCGGGGGCCGATGCCCGAGGTCCCGCTCGCGGCGGCGCTGCCCACGACGGATCCACACTGGATGATGCAGGCGCTCCTGTTGGTGACGGTGCTCGTGGCGGCCGGGCTCGCCCGCGCGGTCGCGCACTGGTTCCGCACCACCGCCGACGCGGTCAAGGCCGCGTGGCTGG
>NZ_JAALDX010000008.1 GCF_014145095.1 Dietzia sp. SLG310A2-38A2
GCGCCCGCCCGGCCCCGCGGTCGATGCTCACGATGGCGCCGGTCCACACCCCGTGGCGCCGGCCGGCCTCCGCGGCGGCCGGGAGGATGAACCCCAGAGCCTCCTCGGCAGTGTCGAAGGCGGCCGACTTGTCCGGGATGGAGGCGAACTCGAGCGCCACGACGCCCTGTGCGGCGGCATCGGCCACCACCTCGTCGAGCAGTCGGCCGACCCGTTCCGGGGTGCGCAGGAGCGAGATGAGCAGGCCGTAGGCGTCGAGGAAGCGGGTGAAGTCGGGGAACTCGACGAGCGGCGGGACCTCCACGCCGTCCTCGGCACACCACTGACGCATCGTCTCGGCGCGCATCGCGGCCTCGAGGTGGACGTGCAGGTGCGCCTTGGGCAGGGCGGCGTAGCGCTCGTACGCGGGGGAGTGCGCGGCCGGTGCCGGGTGGCTCATCCCTTCGGTTCGACGTCGCGCGCCTCGTCGGCGACGTGCTGCAGCGTCATCGGATCGGAACCGTCCCAGGACGTGACGTTCCGGGCCTGCGGCAGGTCGTCACGGTGGAACACCGGGTTGTGGCCCTTGGCCTTCTGCCGCAGGTAGTGCTGCAGCAGGGCCACCGCGAGACCGCTGAGCGGGATGATCGCGATGAGGTTGATGGTGGCCATGACGCCCATGAACAGGTCCGCCATGTTCCAGATGAGGTCGACCGACCCCAGGCAGCCACCGAGCACGGCCAGGATGACCAGCACGCGGAAGACGCGTAGGGCCACGGGGCTCTCGCGCAGGAAGCGGATGTTGGCCTCGCCGTAGTAGGAGTTGCCGAGGATCGAGGAGAAGGCGAGGAAGAAGATGACCACCATCAGGAAGGGCACGCCCCAGTCGCCGACCTGTGAGGCCAGTGAGTCCTGGGTGAGCGTGATGCCCTCGCGGTCGCCGCCGAACTCCGGGTTGGCGAGCAGGATGATGAACGCGGTCGCCGAGCACACGACCAGCGTGTCGAAGTAGACGCCGAGCGCCTGCACCAGGCCCTGCTTGACGGGGTGGGAGACGGACGCGGTGGCGGCCGCGTTGGGGACCGAGCCCATACCGGCCTCGTTGGAGAACAGGCCGCGCCGCATGCCCTGCATGATCGCCGCGCCGATCGCGGCGCCCGCGACCTCGCGGAAGCCCAGGGCGTGGCCGACGATAAGCGAGATCATCTCCGGGACCTCGGTGATGTTGATCGCCACGACGAAGAGTGCGACGACGATGTAGGCGATCGCCATGACCGGGACCACGATCTCGGTGACGGCGGACAGTCGCCGGATGCCGCCGAAGATCACCGCGCCCACCACCAGCGCCAGTACGACGCCGATGACCAGGCCGGACCCGAGCCCCTCGAGGCCGAACTGGTTGCGTACGGAGGCGGAGATGGAGTTGGCCTGGACGGCGTTGAAGACGAAGCCGTAGGTCACGGTGATGATCACCGCGAAGGCGACCGCCACCGGCTTCCACCCGAGGCCGTCGCGGATGTAATAGGCGGGGCCGCCGATGTAGGAGTCCTTGCCCCGGACCTTGTAGAGCTGGGCGAGGGTGGACTCGACGAACGCGGTGGCGCCTCCGATGATCGCCAGCATCCACATCCAGAACACCGCACCCGGTCCGCCGACCGTGATCGCGATCGCGACGCCGGCGATGTTCCCGGTGCCGACGCGGGAGGCGGCGGAGACGGTGAAGGCGCGGAAGGCGGAGATGCCCTTCTTGTCCGGCTCGATGTCCGAGGGCTTCTCGACGATCGTCCTGAACATCTCCGGGAACATCCGGATCTGGACGATCAGAGTGGTGAAGGAGAAGTACAGGCCGGCGATGACGAGTAGCGCGATGACCGCGTACCAGTAGACATCGTTGACGGATGCGATGAAGTCGGCGATGGCGCTCACTCAGGAGACGCTAGTCGATCATCGCTGATGTGACGATGCGACCTACCCTGGGTGTCGTGACCGATTTATCGCCCACCGCTCCGGATGTCGCCGTCCTGTTCGAGGGCGGGGGAATGCGGGCGGTCCACACGGCGGGAGTCGTGGAGACACTCATCGATGCGGGTATCCACGGGGGGATGGCTGCCGGGATCTCCGCGGGAGCCACGCACGTGGCCAACTATCTGTCCCGCGAGGGCGTCCGCGCGCGGAAGAGCTTCGTCGAGCTCGCGGCGGACCCCAACTTCGGGGACTGGCGCAGCTTCGCCCGGGGGAAGGGTCTGTTCAACGCCGAGTACATCTACGAGCAGACCGGTCTCCCGGACCAGGTGTTGCCGTACGACTTCGACACGTTCTCGGCCAGCGGCACGGCCGCGAGGATCGGCACGTTCAGGTGCTCGGACGGTGCCACGGTCTTCTGGACCGAGGAGGATGCCTCGAGCATGCCGGAACTCATGCGGATGGTCAGGTCGTCCTCGACGATGCCGGTGTGGATGCCGCCGGTGCTGATCGACGGCGAGTACTACGTGGACGGGGCCCTGGGCCACGACGGCGGGGTCCCGCTGTCCGCGGCGCGGGAGTCCGGATACGAGAAGTTCCTGGTGGTGCTCACGCAGCCGAAGGGGTACCGGAAGATCCCGCCGCGGAGACTCACCCCGTTCTACCGCTCGTACTTTCGCAGGTTTCCGGCAGTGGGGGAGGCACTCCAGCACAGATGGGCGCTCTACAACGAGACGCTCGACGAGATTGAGGCGCTGGAGGAGTCGGGCGATGCGGTGGTGTTCCGCCCGGACAGGGTATTGATCAGGAGCTACGAACGCAGGGTCGATCGACTCGCCGAGGCCTATGTTCTCGGCAGGGAGCAGGCCCGGCGCGAGGTCGACGCCTGGCTCGAGTTCTGCGGGATGTGAGGCGGCCGATACTCGAAAGCCGCGATTGAGCAGTGGTTGACAAATGAGGAATGCCCCGGTGGCGGACCACCGGGGCACCTCGGGACGCGTTCAGGAACCGAACAGCGCCGCGCCGCCGCCGAGGGTGCCGAGGATGTAGGCGGGCAGGGCGAGGAAGCCGTCGATCGCAGCCGAACCGGTGCCGGTGTCGGGGAGGAGATCAGCGGAGCCGCTGGCGAGGCCGAACCAGAAATCAGAGAACATGGGAGGTCCTTTCGAGAGGTGGTCCCCCACTGGGTGGTGGGGTACATCACTCACGGTACTGACGATCCACGGGTGTTTCCACGCACAGGCGGCTCGGGTGAAGCTTCTCAGGATATTCGTAACCGCCGCGCTGGGGGGTTCCTACTTAATGAAGATCGTCCTATAGTCGGGCTAGGGCGACCGCGATGAAGTCCAAAGGGTGGGCTGGTACGGCCGCTCTGGAAGGAGTTCATCATGTGGGGCAGTCTCTTTGAATTCGCCGGGTCGACAGTCGGCGCGGCCGGCAGTCTGGCCACCGACACGGGGTCGACGCTCGTCGACACCCTGACGTTCCTGCCGGTCCACATCGTGGAGGTGTTCTGGTACACCGTGTTCGGCATCGCCGGGGATCTGGGTTCGACCCCGCCCTTGGCGTGAGGGTCCGCACGAAGGTGTGATACCCAGCCGCCTCCCACTCCGGGGGGCGGCTGATCTCGTGGGTGGGCTCAGCGTCGTCGACGGGGGCCCGCGGCCGGGGGCGGAGCCTGTCGTGCGTCATTAGACAGACCGGTCTGTCGACGGCTACCCTCGCGGACATGACCGGTACCGACGCCGCCGCCCGCCCCGCTCGTCCCGCACGTGCCCCCAAGCCGCAGGGCCAGTGGAAGATCGACGGCAAACTCACGCTCAACCACAACGAGGAGTTCAAGCTCGAGGACGACGCGCTCAACGTGCGTCAGCGCATCCTCGACACGTACTCCAAGGAGGGCTTCGCCTCCATCCCGTCCGACGACCTGTCGGGCCGGATGCGCTGGTGGGGTCTGTACACCCAGCGCAAGCAGGGCCTGGACGGCACCCGGACGTCCAAGCTCGAGGCCGATGAGCTGCAGGACGAGTACTTCATGATGCGCGTACGCACCGACGGCGGCGCGGTCACCACCGATCAGCTGCGGGTGCTCGCGGGCATCTCGACCGACTTCGCCCGCGGCACCGCGGACATCTCCGACCGGCAGAACATCCAGTACCACTGGATCGCCATCGAGGACGTCCCCGAGGTCTGGCAGCGGCTCGAGGACGTGGGGATCGACACGGTCGAGGCCTGCGGCGACTGCCCGCGCGTGATCCTCGGCAGCCCGGTCGCGGGCGTGGCCGAGTCCGAGCTCCTGGACCCGACCCCGGTGATCGAGGAGATCAAGGCCAAGTACATCGGTACCGAGGAGTTCTCCAACCTCCCGCGCAAGTTCAAGTCCGCCATCACCGGGCACCCGAGCCTCGACGTGGTCCACGAGATCAACGACATCTCGCTGGTGGGCGTCCTGCACCCCGAGCTCGGCCCGGGCTACGACCTCTGGGTGGGTGGCGGGCTGTCGACCAACCCGCAGCTCGCCACCCGCATCGGCGTGTTCGTGCGCCAGGAGGAGGCGGCCGAGGTGTGGGCCGGCGTGGTGGGGATCTTCCGCGACTACGGCTACCGCCGCATGCGCACCCGCGCCCGGCTCAAGTTCCTCATCAAGGACTGGGGCGCCGAGAAGTTCCGCCAGGTCCTCCAGGACGAGTACCTGGGCCGCGAGCTCCCGGACGGTCCCGCCCCCGAGCGTGGCGTGGGCTCGGGCGACCACGTGGGCGTCTACGAGCAGAAGGACGGGCGCTTCTACGTGGGAGCCGCCCCGACCGTCGGGCGCGTGGGCGGCGAGAAGCTCTCGCAGGTCGCCGACCTCGCCGAGGCCGCGGGCTCCCACCGGGTCCGCTTCACCCCGCACCAGAAGCTGCTCGTGCTGGACGTCGAGCCGGAGAAGGTGGAGCAGCTGGTCGAGGGACTGGCCGCGATCGGCCTGCACGCCCGGCCCAGCTCCTTCCGCCGCTCCACCATGGCGTGCACCGGCATCGAGTTCTGCAAGCTCGCCTTTGTCGACACCAAGGACACCGCCACCGCGTTGATCGGTGAGCTCGAGAACCGGTTCGCCGACGACGCGCCACTGCGCACGCCGCTGTCGATCCACCTCAACGGCTGCCCCAACAGCTGTGCGCGCATCCAGACCGCCGACATCGGACTCAAGGGTCAGCTGCTCGACGGCGACACCCCGGGCTTCCAGGTCCATCTCGGCGGCGGCCTGGCCTCCGAGGACCAGGAGTCGGGCGGGCTCGGCCGCACGGTGCGAGGCCTCCGCGTGCCCTCCGCGGAGCTGCCCGACTACGTGGAGCGCGTCATCCGCAAGTACGTGGAGACCGGTGAGAACGGCGAGACCTTCGCCGAGTGGGCACACCGGGTGGACGAGGAGGTCCTGGTATGACCGCAGTCGCACTCGATCTGCTGCCCCGCAGCACCGTCCTGACCCCCGGCCCCGGTAGGCGCCGGACCACCGAGGAACTCAAGGCGATCGCCGAGGACGCGGCACAGCGTTTCGACGACCGTGGGCTCTACGGGCACCACGGCGAGGTCGACCCCGCCGAGGTCCTGGCCTGGGCGGGCGAGACCTTCGGCGACGCCCTGGCCGTGGCGTGCTCGATGGCCAACACCGTGGTGCCGGAGATGACCGCGCAGTACGCCCCGGGAGTGGACGTGCTCTTCCTCGACACCGGGTACCACTTCTCGGAGACCATCGGCGTGCGGGACGCCCTCGCGTCCACACCGGGACTGAACGTGGTGGACGTGCGCAGCCCCGCGAGCCGTGAGGAGCACGAGGCCGCGCTCGGCCCGCGCCCGTTCGAGACGAACCCGGAGCTGTGCTGCCGCCTGCGCAAGGTGGAGCCGCTCGACGCGGCACTGTCCGGATACGAGGCGTGGATCACCGGTCTGCGCCGGGTGGACACCGACCACCGTGCCGGGGCGGCGATCGTGGAGTGGGACGCCAAGCACTCGATGATCAAGATCAACCCGCTCGTGGCGTGGACCCTGGAGCGCGTCCACGCCTACGCGGATGAGCACGGGTGCCTGCTCAACCCGTTGCTCGACGACGGCTTCCCCTCGATAGGCTGTGAGCCGTGCACCCACCGCGTCGAAGCCGGAGCGGATCCGCGCTCAGGTCGCTGGGTCGGTTCCTCCAAGACCGAGTGCGGCATCCACCTGTGACGATCGCGTTCGCTGACGCCGCTCCCGCGGCCGAGCGACCGGCGGTGCCCGCGTTGGACGGACTGCCCCTCACGGTGGGGCTGTCCGCGCGGGAGGTGCTCGTGGTGGGCGCGGGGCCGGTGTCGGTCCGCCGCGCCGAGACCTTCCTCGAGG
>NZ_JAALDX010000083.1 GCF_014145095.1 Dietzia sp. SLG310A2-38A2
CGGTCGCGGACCGCCTCGAGGGTCCCGGGGTCACCCGAGTCGAGGTGGACCGCGTACGGCGACACGACGCCCTCGGTGCCGCCGGTCACCAGCGCGAGTTCCTCCGCCGAGATGGCGCCGGGCAGTGCCGCCAGGTGCACCTTGGGGCGCGCGTCATCGGCGGCCAGCAGCTCGGGCAGCTCCGCTGCGTCCGCTCCGAGGGATTCCGCGAACGCACGCGCGATCCACTCCGGGTGTGCGGTGCCCACGGCCAGCCGGGCGACGGGGTCCGTCACATTCTTCCGTAGCATTGCGACCCAGCCGTCCAGGTCCTGTGCGGAGACCTTGCGTAGCACCGCGTTGACGAACGCCCCGGCCCGGCCCAGCCCCTGTGTCCGCGCCGCCTCCACACTGGTGTCGACAGCCGCGTGCGCCCCGATCCGGGTGAACAGCAACTGGTAGGCGCCCAGCCGCACCAGGTCCAGGACCGGCGGGTCGATCTCCTCGACCGGGCGGCCGGCCGCCTCCGCGATGATGCGGTCCAGCAACCCCTGTGTCCGGAGGGTGCCGTATGTGAGCTCGGTGGCCAGAGCCGCGTCCCGGGTGTCGAGTCGGGCCTTCCTGAGCTCGGACGGCAACAGGAGGTTCGCATACGCCGCGCGTTCGCGAACCGCCGTCATCACGGCGAGGGCGACGGTCCTGGCATCGGGGCGGCTCTGCCGAGGTGCCGGCCTGTCCCGCCGACGGTCGGCGGAACGGGGTGCATCCGGTCGTCGCCCGCCCGACCTGCCGCCCTGCCGGCCGGTGCCTCCTCTGCCTTCGGTACTCATACGAACTCCGCCCCGTCGTCGAGTCGGGCCCCGCGTGCCCAGTCGACTGCGTTCATCATCTTCTTCCCGGGTGGCTGGAGAGTCTCCACCACCAGGGGCGACGTGGCCGTGCCGACGAGGAAGGAGTGCTTGTCGCACCGGATTCGCCCGGGCGCCAGGGTCGGTGCTCCCTCGCCGGACGGCATCGCGGCGCCGATCTTGACCCGCTCCCCGCCGAGGGTCGTCCAGGCCCCCGGGGCCGGGGTGACCGAACGGATGTGGCGGTCCACCGCCAGCGCCGGGTCAGCCCAGCGCACCCGCGCGTCATCGACGGTGATCTTGCCCGCATGGGAGATCCCGTCCGTCGGCTGTGTGACCGCGCGGAGCTCTCCGGTCTCCAGGGCGTCGAGGGTGGCCACGAGGAGTCCCGCGCCGGATTCTGACAACCGACCGAGCAGGTCGCCGGCGGTGTCGCGCGGGCGGATGGTCTCGGTCATCGTCCCCAGGACCGGACCGGTGTCCATCCCCTCGTCGAGCAGGAAGGTCGTGGCGCCGGTCACCTCGTCTCCGGCCTCGATGGCGGCGTTGACCGGTGCGGCACCCCGCCATGCCGGGAGCAGCGAGAAGTGGAGGTTCACCCACCCGCGTGCGGGGATGTCCAGGACGGGTCGAGGAACCAGGTGCCCGTAGGCCACCACCGGGACCGCCTCGGGTGCGAGTTCGCGGAGTCGCTCGGCGAACTGCGGGTCGCGGGCGTTCGGCGGGGTGAGGACCTCGATCCCCGCGACGTCGGCGGCCGCGGCCACGGGACTACGGGACAGGCTCCGGCCGCGCCCGGTCCGGGCATCGGGACGGGAGACCACCGCCACCACGTCGTGTCGATCGGAGTCCAGGAGTGCCTCGAGTGAGGGGACGGCCGCCTGCGGGGTGCCGGCGAAGACGAGTCGCACCGTCACCTCACCGCCATCGCGTCGGCGAGTCGGTCGTAGACGACCCCGGCGCTGATGGCGTCGCTACCGAACCACCCGGACGCCCGGATCTCGGCCATCGCCGAGCGACGCCGATCCGGAGCGAGGCGTTGGAGGAACAGGACCCCGTCGAGGTGGTCGGTCTCGTGCTGCACGGCGCGCGCGAGGATCCCCTCGGCCTCGAAGCTCACCGGCTCCCCGTGTACGTCGACACCGCGGGCCACGACACGCGCGAAGCGCTCGGTGGGCTCGGAGACCCCGGGGATCGACAGGCACCCCTCGTTGAGGTGCGTCTTCTCGTCGCCGATCGGTTCCCACTCCGGATTGACGAGATGACCCTCCCGGCCTCCACAGGTGTAGACGAACACCCGGGTGGACACGCCGATCTGGGGGGCGGCCAACCCGGCTCCCTCCTCGTGGCGCACCGTGTCCATGAGGTCGGCCACGGTGCGCGCCAACCTGTCGTCGAACGAGGTGACGGGATCAGTCGGGGTCCTCAGGACGGGATCACCGAAGAGCCGGACGGGGTGGACGGCCATGCGTATCTGTACTCCTCGCGGACGGGGATACCGGAAACGCCCATTCTAGGTGCTTCCCGGCCCACCCACCGCACGGGCCGGTCAGCCGATATGGACCGGGTCGAGGCGGACCCGGACGGGGTCGGCGTTCCGCCGACCCGACCGCGCCACCACGATCGCCCGGAGTTCCGTGGAGACCTCGCCGAGTAGAGGTGGCGGGACGCGGAGCAACACCCGCTCGGGGTCCTCCACTCCGTCGTGACCGGGTAGTTCCTCCCCCGGGGGGAGGTCGACGGGGCCGAGCACCTCCACCTCGTCCGGGATCCGGAGCTCGTCGAGGATGTCGGCCAGGGCCGCGGCCGGGCCGTCCACCGCCATCATGTGGACGGCGGGCGGGAACCCCACCTCCGCGCGGTCCGCGAGTTCCCGTTCGGCCCACCCCTGGGGGTCCCACCGCACCAGGGCCTGCGCGACCGGGGAGCCGGAGTCCGCGGACAGGAACACACGGCCGCCG
>NZ_JAALDX010000084.1 GCF_014145095.1 Dietzia sp. SLG310A2-38A2
CGGGCGCCGTCACGGGCGGCGGCTCGAATGTGCCCGATACTCCCGGGGTGCGTGGGCCGGTCATGCGAGGCACCCGGCCTGTACCGCGATCGGGATGATCGCGTTGCCCACCAGCACCGCGACGGCGGCGATACCGCCCACGACCGTCGCCGCGGCACGGCTCCGGACCCCCGTCACCCCGAGATCGCCCGCCGCCGTGCGGACACCGTGCGCCACGTGCACCGCCAGCAGGACCATGGTGACGGCGTAAAATGCCGCCACCCACGGCCTGGCGAAGCTGGCCACGAGGTTCGCGTACGCCGAACCGGGGACGAACGAGTCACTGGCGGCAGGGGGTGTGCCGGTGGTCATGTCCAGGACGTGGAAGACCACGAACAGCAGCATCACCACGCCGGTCAGCATCATGGACCGCGCGCCGAAGGAACCGGCGGTCAGACCGGTGCGACGACGACGAGGACCAGCCGAGGCCCGGGAGCGTCGCGCGAGCAGCACCGAGCACCCGATGTGTGCCACCAGGCTCAGCACGAGCACCACCCGCAGGATCCACAGGACGCCCTCGCGCGGCACCAGCGGGTAGAGCAGGGTCCGCAACCACTCGGCGTAGCCGTCGAAACCGGCCGCGCCGCCGAAGACCTTGAGGTTGCCGATCATGTGCACCACGACGAACGAGGTGAAGATCAGGCCCGTCACGGCCATGACCGTCTTGGCGGCCCAGGTGGGAAACGCAGGGGCGCGCCGGAGGTGTGGCCTCCGGGCCCTGACCGGGACGTGCGGGGCAGCGACCTCGGTCACGCGCGGACACCTCCTTACGGGAACGCGCGCCAGTCTAGGACCGCCCACGCCGCCCGGGGCCCGGATGGGGACGGGGGTCGTCGTCCATACTGGGCACCGTGAACACCACCTGGATCATCATCGCCGTCGTCGCCGTCCTGTTGCTCGCCGTCCTCGCGCTGGTCGTGGGTCTGCAGCTACGCAAGAAGCGACAGATCTCGCTGAGCAAGCCGGAGGAGCGCAGGGAACTCACCCGTGAGGAACGCTCCGGTAACTACCAGGCGGGGGCGGGCTTCTCGTTCACCGAGGCGGGCGGGACCGCCACTGCGGCACCCCCGAAGGAACCCCTGCCGCGCGAGATGTCCCGTCCGGTCGAGACGCCCCCGCCTGTCGAGACGCCCCGTCCGGTCGAGACGCCGGTCGTGCCCGAGCCGGACACCCGATCCGGTCCGAGCGACGACACGGTCGTCGTGGAACCCGCGCCCGTCGATCCGGTGGTGGTACCGACGGAGGTCCCGGACGAGGAGGTCCCGGTCCCCACGACCGAGCTGATCACCGGGGCGCCCTCCCCGGTGGTCCCGGTCGAGCGGATCGACCCGTCCGAGGGACGCCTCGACCGTCTCCGAGGTCGGCTGGCGCGTTCCCAGGGCACCGTGGGACAGGGACTGCTCGGACTCCTGGGCGCAGGTGATCTCGACGAGGACGCGTGGGAGGAGATCGAGGACACTCTGATCATGGCGGACCTGGGCACCACGGTCACCCAGCGCGTCGTCGACCGCCTGCGCGAGGACATCGCGACCAGGCAGATCCGCACGGAGGCCGAGGTCCGGGACCTGCTGCGGCAGGCCCTCGTGGACAACCTCCACCCCGAGTACGACCGCTCGCTGCGTGCGCTGCCGAACGACGGCACACCCGCCGTGATCCTGGTCGTCGGGGTGAACGGCACCGGCAAGACCACCACCACCGGCAAACTCGCCCGCGTCCTGGTGGCCGACGGACGCCACATCCTCCTCGGCGCCGCCGACACCTTCCGCGCCGCGGCCGCCGACCAGCTCCAGACGTGGGCCGAACGAGTGGGCGCGGAGGTCGTACGCGGCAAGGAGGGCGCGGATCCCGCGTCGGTGGCGTTCGACGCCGTCGCCCGGGGCGTCGAGACCGAGGTGGACGCCGTCCTGGTGGACACCGCCGGCCGACTCCACACCAAGACCGGGCTCATGGACGAGCTCGGGAAGGTCAAGCGGGTCGTGGAGAAGAAGACCCCGGTCGACGAGGTGCTGCTGGTGATCGACGCGACGACCGGGCAGAACGGTCTCATGCAGGCGCGGGTCTTCAAGGAGGTCGTCGACATCACCGGCGTGGTGCTGACCAAGCTCGACGGCACCGCCAAGGGCGGCATCGTCTTCCAGGTCCAACACGAACTCGGAGTCCCGGTCAAGCTCGTCGGACTGGGCGAGGGAGCCGACGATCTCGCCCCGTTCACCCCGGAGGCGTTCGTCGACGCCCTGCTCGGAACCTAGGCACCCGCGGGCCCAGGACACACGATCGGAACGACAGGGCCGGCCACGTTACAGGCCGGAAACACGACCGCGCATCCACCGAAACAGCGGAAAGGAATTCTTCTGAACCGAGAGTGAGTGACAAACGCTCACCATGGAGACGAGGAGGACCTCACCGTGAGAGGTGACAGTGTCTGGTTGCTCGCCCAGGAGGCGACGACGGAGATCGATGCGGGAGACACGGCCTGGATGCTGATGGCAGCATCCCTGGTCCTGCTCATGACGCCCGCACTGGCGATGTTCTACGGCGGGATGTCCCGCCAGAAGTCAGTGCTCAACATGATGATGATGTCCTTCAGCGCGATGGGGGTCGTCGGGATCGTCTACGTGCTGTGGGGCTGGTCGATGTCCTACGGCGAGCAGGACATCCTCGGGCTGTTCGCGAACCCCTTCGAGATGTTCGGTCTCGCCGGGGTGATCGGCGACGCCGACAACTGGGTGACGTCCGCATCGGGCGCCTACCCGCAGGTCGTCGACGTGGGCTTCCAGGTCACCTTCGCGATCATCACCGTCGCCCTCATCTCGGGAGCCATCGCCGAGCGCGTGAAGTTCGGTACCTGGCTGACCTTCGCCGCCGTGTGGGTCACGCTCGCCTACTTCCCCATGGCCCACATGGTCTGGGGCGGTGGGCTCCTCTCGCATTCGGAGAACAGCCTCGCGGCGATGATCTTCGGCACCGTCGATGACGGTGAGGGCGGTCTCACCGCGGCCGTGGCCCCGGTCGACTTCGCCGGTGGCACGGTGGTCCACATCAACGCCGGAATGGCAGCGCTGGTCCTCGTCCTCCTGATCGGCAAGCGCTACGACTTCGGACGCACCGCGTTCCGGCCCCACAGCCTCCCGCTCGTCATGCTCGGCGCCGGTCTGCTGTGGTTCGGCTGGTTCGGTTTCAACGCCGGTTCGGCCTTCGGTGCCAACGGTGCCGCCGGCCTGGCCTGGATCAACACCACCGTCGCCACGGCCGCCGCGATGCTCGGCTGGCTCCTCACCGAGCGGATCAGGGACGGCCATCCGACCAGCCTCGGTGCCGCCTCGGGCGTCGTCGCGGGTCTGGTCGCCATCACGCCGGCCGCCGGTTCGGTGCACCCCCTCGGCGCGATCGCCCTCGGTGCCGTGTCCGGCGCCCTGTGTGCCCTCGCCGTGGGACTCAAGCACCGCTTCGGCTACGACGACTCGCTCGACGTCGTGGGCGTCCACCTCGTGGCCGGTCTCTGGGGCACCATCGCCATCGGTCTCCTGGCCA
Organism: Dietzia sp. SLG310A2-38A2; assembly: GCF_014145095.1. Taxonomy (GTDB): domain Bacteria; phylum Actinomycetota; class Actinomycetes; order Mycobacteriales; family Mycobacteriaceae; genus Dietzia. The sequence continues at coordinate 3,571 of NZ_JAALDX010000084.1, forward strand.
CCGGCACCTTCGACACCGATGCCGGCGTGTTCTACTCGGCGGACGGGTGGAGACTGCTCGTCGTCCAGATCGTGATCGCTGTGGCGGCGCTGGTCTTCACCGCCATCATGACCGCGATCGCGTACGTGATCTGCCGCCCGCTGGGATGGCGCATCAGCGAGACGGACGAGCAGTCCGGTATCGACGGTGCCGAGCACGCGGAGTCCGCGTACGAGGCCTCCACCAACGCGCTCATCCGTTGAGCCGACATCTGCGAAAGGAACCCCAGACATGAAGCTCGTCACCGCGATCGTCAAGCCGTTCACGCTCGACGACGTCAAGGCAGCACTCGAACAGGCCGGTATCCACGGACTCACCATCAGTGAGGTCCAGGGATACGGCCGCCAGAAGGGTCACACCGAGGTCTATCGCGGTGCGGAGTACGCCGTGGACTTCGTCCCCAAGATCCGGGTCGAGGTGGTCGTCGACGACGAGACCGCCGACACCGTGGTCCAACTGGTCGTGGATGCCGCGCGAACCGGGAAGATCGGCGACGGAAAGGTCTGGGTGACCCACGTCGAGAGCATCGTCCGGGTCCGCACGGGCGAGGCGGGCGACGCCGCGATCTGATCCACGAGACCACGAGGCGCGGTCGACCCCGGACCCGGGGTCGACCGCGTTTCTCAGTGATTCCCCCTACCTCACCGGGGATCTCGATGAACGTGCACCGGCATTCACAGAAGCGAAACACCCTGGCCGCTGCGAGGTGACACGGGGCCGACAGTCTGGAGACACACTCATGAGGGAAAGAGGGACGACGTGAGCCTGACGGGGGACGGTGAGCGGGCCATGGCACTGCGGGACGGACGCGAGCAGATCCTCTCCGCCACGACGGCCGACCTCCCCGCGGCGCACCTGCGGGACGCACTGTGCGAGCTGTACGAGATGGAACTCGGACGACTCGCGGAGGAGGCGGGGATCGGCCCGGGGTCCGGGTTCGCCCTCGTGGCCTTCGGCGGGCTCGGCCGGCGTGAGGTGCTCCCGTACTCCGACCTCGACCTGGTGCTGGTGCACGAGAGGCGACCCGACCGCGACGTCGGTGAGCTCGCCGATGCCATGTGGTATCCCCTGTGGGACTCGGGCGTGGGCCTGGATCACAGTGTGCGGACCGTGGACCAGTGTCTCGCTGTGGCGGCTGCGGACGTCTCGGTGGGGTTGAGTCTGCTGGACGCCCGGGTGATCGCCGGGGACGCGGACCTGGGCGCGCTCGTGGTCGACGGCGCCCGGCGCCAGTGGCGTGACCAGATCGCCTCCCGGTTCGACGACCTCGTGGCCGCTGCGGTGGCCCGACGTCAGCGGTCCGGGGTGATCGCGCACCGGAGTGAACCCGATCTCAAGAACGGCGTGGGCGGGCTGCGCGATTCGCAGTTGGTCACCGCGCTCGCGGTGGCACACCTCAGCGACGGACGACCGGTCGTCCCCGGAGGGCTGACGACCGCGCACCGGCTCGTGCTCGACGCGCGCACCGAGCTCCACCGGGTGAGCGGGCGGCCCCGGGAGGTGCTGCACGCCGAGTACGGGGACGAGGTCGGACTGGCGCTCGGGTTGGGGGATCGCTTCGACCTCGCCCGTGCGCTCAGCGACGCCTCCCGGACCATCGCGTTCACCGCGGACCAGGCCATCCGCGGATCGGTCGCGACGTTGTCCTCCCGAGGGCTGACGGGGTTGTTGCGCAGGTCCCCGGTGCGCCGACCACTTGACGACGGCGTGGTGGAGCACGCGGGCGAGGTGGCGCTCGCCAGGAGCGCACGGGTCACCCAGGACCCGTGGCTTCCGCTCCGGGTGGCGGCGGCAGCAGCCCGCTTCACGCTGCCCGTGGCGAGCTCGACGCTCGGGGTGCTGGTGGAGCGTTCGCCGATCCCGAAGGGCCGGTGGCCCGCGGAGGCGCTCTCGGACCTGCTCGTCCTGCTCGGGTCGGGCGAGGCCCAGGTGGAGGTCCTCGAAGCGTTCGACCGGAGCGGGTTGTGGGAGCGGCTCCTGCCCGAGTGGTCGGGGGTGAGGGACCTGCCGGCCAGGGACCGGGCGCACATTTACACGGTCGATCGCCACCTGGTCCAGACCGCGGTGGAGGCATCCCGGCTCACCACCTCGGTCGCGCGGGCAGATCTGCTCCTGTTGTCGGCGCTGCTGCACGACCTGGGCAAGAGCCGGGAGGGCGACCACAGTGTGACGGGCGCCGAGATGGTCGAGCCGATCGCGCGGCGTATGGGGTTCAGTCCGGCCGACGTCGACACCATCGTCCGCATCGTCCGGCACCACCTGCTGCTGGCCGCGACCGCGACCAGTCGCGACCCCTCGGACCCGACGACGGCCGACTCGATACTGACCACGCTCGACCAGGACGCGACCGCGTTCGACGTGCTCGCGACCCTCACCGAGGCGGACTCGCTGGCCACCGGGCCGACCGTCTGGACGCAGGGGCGGGCGAAGGCGCACGCGATGTTGGTCGAGACGTGCCGGGACCGGGTGGGGTCGCAACCCGGCGCGGTGGAGGCGCCGACCGTCGACGCCTCCCGGCCGCACGGCCCCCCCGACGTCGTGGTGGACCTGCGCCCCGCCGGGACGGGGACGAACCACGAGATCACCCTCGTGGTCCCCGGCTCGGGGAAATCACTCGCGGTGACCGCGGAGGTCCTCGCCGCGCACCGGCTGGAGATCGTCGACGCGGAGATCGACCTGCGCCCGCCCGGTGGGGTGCGCGCGAGGATGACGGTGTCCACCCGTTTCGGCGATCCCGTCGACCCGAAGGTGCTCCGCCAGGATTTGCGCCGCGCGGTCGACTCCGGTGTGTCGGCGTCGCTGAGGGCCGCACTCGCGCGCAACGCCTCCCGCCTGATCGGCCCGCCTCAGGCCAGGTCGTCGGTCCTGGTCAATCGACGGACGGATGCGGACGGCATCCTGCTCGAGGTGCGGGCCGAGGACAGGCCGGGGTTGTTCGCCAAGGTCATCGCGTCGATCCTGGGCAAGGGGGCGAGGATCGACTGGGTCGTGGTGCGGACACGCGGCGCCGCGGTCGAGGACGTCTTCGCACTGTCCGGCCCCGGAGCGGTGCTCAGCACGGCCACGGAGGTGGAGTCCCTGCTTCCCCGGCGCGATCCCGCCACGCCCGGCGTCGGTCGTGCCGATACCCTGTGAGCAGTCGTCGCCGACGACGCCGGGGCCACCACGCCCCCGGCCCGCGACCCAGGGAGCTGTAACCGTGTTCGATTCCTTGTCCGATCGCCTGGCAGGTGCGCTCAAGGACCTGCGCGGAAAGGGGCGGCTCAGCGACGCCGATATCGATGCGACGGCGCGCGAGATCCGCTTGGCGCTGCTCGAGGCGGACGTCGCCCTGCCCGTCGTGCGCACCTTCATCTCGCGCGTCAAGGAACGGGCCAAGGGATCGGAGGTGTCCGAGGCCCTCAACCCCGCGCAGCAGGTCGTCAAGATCGTCGACGCGGAACTCACCGCGATCCTGGGCGGTGAGGCGCGACGCATCGAGTTCGCCAAGCAGCCGCCGACGGTGATCATGCTCGCCGGTCTGCAGGGTGCGGGTAAGACCACGCTCGCGGGCAAGCTCGCGCACTGGCTCAAGGGGCAGGGTCACACCCCGCTCCTCGTGGCGTGCGACCTGCAGCGGCCGGGTGCGGTCGACCAGCTCCGGATCGTCGGCGAGCGCGCGGGCGTGCAGGTCTTCGCGCCGCATCCCGGCACGTCCGTCGGGGGCGACGGCGAGGCCGTCGGCGTGCAGGAGCCGGTGACCGTGGCCCAGCGGGGCCTCGCTCACGCCCGTGCCAAGATGCACGACGTCGTGATCGTCGACACCGCCGGGCGGCTGGGTATCGACGAGGAGCTCATGTCCCAGGCCAGGGGCATCCGTGACGCGGTCCAGCCGGACGAGACCTTCTTCGTCCTCGACGCGATGATCGGCCAGGACGCCGTGGTGACCGCGGAGGCCTTCCGCGAGGGGGTCGGCTTCACCGGCGTCGTCCTGACCAAGCTCGACGGTGATGCCCGTGGCGGCGCCGCGCTGAGCGTCCGCGAGCTCACCGGCACGCCGATCATGTTCGCCTCCGACGGCGAGAAGCTCGAGGACTTCGACGTCTTCCACCCCGACCGCATGTCGAGCCGGATCCTCGGCATGGGCGATGTGCTCTCGCTCATCGAGCAGGCCGAGACCGTTTTCGACGCCAAGGACGCGGAGAAGACCGCCGCCAAGATCGGCTCGGGGGAGCTCACACTCGAGGACTTCCTCGACCAGATGCTGATGATCCGCAAGATGGGCCCCATCGGAAACCTGCTGGGAATGCTGCCCGGGGGGAAGGAGATGAAGGCGGCCGTCGGCGACATCGACGAGAAGTACCTGGACCGTATCCAGGCGATCATCCGGGGGATGACCCCGGAGGAGCGGGCCGATCCCAAGATCATCAACGGATCCCGCCGCCAACGCATCGCCAAGGGTTCCGGTGTCACGGTCACCGACGTCAACCAGTTGGTGGACCGGTTCTTCGAGGCCCGCAAGATGATGAGCCGCATGGCGGGACAGATGGGCATGCCCGGAGCCGGCCGGAAGAACCAGCGCAAGGGCAAGAAGGGCAAGGGTAAGGGCCGCGGACCGACCCAGCCCAAGAACAGGGGCATGATGCCCGGTGGGATGCCGGGAATGCCTCCGGGGATGCCGGGGATGCCCCCCGGGGGGATGCCGGATCTGGCACAGATGCCGCCCGGACTCGACAAGCTTCCCCCGGGACTCGAGGGCATCGATCTGAACGACCTGAAGTTCCCCAAGGGCTGACCCGGCGGGCCTGGAGGACGCCGATTGGTACCAGCGGCGGCGGGGCGTTTACACTGGTGCGCTGGACGCCGTCACCGGTGGGTCCCGCCGTGCTGGTCGCGGCCGGGGGCCCGCGCCGAACGGCGGTCACCCGGAAGGCGAAACCGGGCCCCGCAACAGGTGCGGGAGTCGCTGAATCGCCACGTGACCCGCAAGAGAAAGCGAGACGCCACATGGCCGTCAAGATCAAGCTCACCCGCCTCGGCAAGATTCGTAACCCGCAGTACCGGGTGGTCGTGGCCGACGCCCGCACCCGTCGCGACGGGCGCGCCATCGAGACGATCGGGCTCTACCGCCCCAAGGAGGAGCCGAGCTTCATCCAGATCGACTCCGAGCGTGCGCAGTACTGGCTCGGCGTCGGCGCGCTGCCCACCGAGGCCGTCGAGGCGCTCCTCAAGATCACGGGCGACTGGCAGAAGTTCAAGGGCCTCGAGGGCGCCGAGGGCACCCTCCGGGTCGCCGAGCCCAAGCCCAGCAAGCTGGAGCTGTTCAACAAGGCGCTCGAGGAGGCCCAGGGCGAGCCGTCCGCCGAGGCCATCACCACCAAGCGCAAGGCCGAGAAGGCCAAGAAGGCCGACGAGGCGAAGAAGGCCGAGGACGACGCGAAGAAGGCCGCCGCCGAGGCCGCCGAGGGTGAGACCGCCGAGGCCGGGTCGGCCGACGCCGAGAACGCCGAGGCCTGAGTCCGATGAGTGACATGGTCGTCGACGCCGTCGACCATCTCGTCCGCGGTATCGTGTCGGATCCCGACGCGGTATCCGTCAAGTCGAGTGGCGGTCGGCGCGGCACCGTGATCCGCGTGACCGTGTCGCCCGACGACCTCGGACGCGTCATCGGCCGCGGCGGCCGTACCGCGTCCGCGATCCGGACGATCGTCTCCGCCGTCGGTGGGCCGGACGTGCGGGTCGACGTGGTCGACACCGACCGCTAGTCCCACTCGGATCTCACCCGCACCGGAAGGACATCATGGAACTCGTCGTGGGTCGCATCGTCAAAGCCCACGGAGTGCGCGGTGAGCTGGTGGTGGACGTGCGGACCGACTCCCCCCGCGACCGTTTCGCGGTGGGCGAGCGTCTGCTGGGCCGCACCGGCAAGGGGAACAACGTCACGGACCGAGAGGTCACCGTAGAAGCCGCCCGGGATCATTCCGGGCGGCTTCTCGTGCGCCTGGCCGGCGTCTCGGACCGGGACTCCGCCGACGAGCTGCGCGGGATGCTCCTGCTCGTCGATTCCGAGGCGTTGCCGGCAACCGGGGATCCGGACGAGTTCCACGACCACCAACTGGTGGGGCTACGGGCCCTCGACACCGATGGGACGGAGCTCGGTGAGGTCACCGAGGTCGTCCACACGCCGGGTGGGGAACTGCTCGCGGTGCGGCTCGCGAACGGCGCGGACGCGCTGGTGCCCTTCGTCACCCGGATCGTGCCCGAGGTGGACCTCGGTTCCGGCACGTGCGTCATCGACCCACCGGAGGGACTACTCGATCTGGGGACCTCGTGACGGGGACCGACGAGTCGGAACCCGCGCCGCGACTGCGGCTCGACGTCGTCACCGCCTTCCCGGACTATCTCACCCCACTCCGCCTGGCGCTGCCCGGTCGGGCGATCGATCGGGGAATCCTGGATCTCGAGGTCCACGACCTCCGGGCGTGGGCCCACGACGTGCACAAGTCGGTCGACGACACCCCGTTCGGTGGGGGGCCCGGCATGGTCATGCGGCCGACGGTGTGGGGTGAGGCACTCGACGAGCTGGTGCCCCCGCCCGCGGACGACTCCGGGGAACGGCCCCTGCTCATCGTGCCGACCCCTGCAGGCCGGCCCTTCACCCAGGACGACGCCCACCGATACGCCCGGCGCGGTCACCTGCTCTTCGCGTGCGGCCGATACGAGGGAATCGACCAGCGGGTGATCGACGAGGCCTCCACACGGATGGATGTGGAAGAGGTGAGCATCGGCGACTACGTGCTCATCGGGGGAGAGGTGGCCGTCCTGGTGATGGCTGAGGCCGTCGTCAGGCTCCTCCCGGGAGTCCTGGGTAACCAGCGCAGCCACGAGGAGGACTCCTTCTCCGACGGGCTCCTCGAGGGGCCGAGCTACACCCGACCCGAGGAGTGGCGGGGCCGGCCGGTTCCCGCGGTGCTCAGGAGCGGTGATCACGCGAAGATCGCGCGATGGCGGCGAGACGAGTCACTACGACGCACCGCGCAACGCCGACCCGAGCTGCTCGACGCCGCAGACCTCCGTCCTGCGGACCTGGAGACGCTCGCCTCCGTCGGCTGGACGCCCCGCGCCGGGTGATTTGGGGCGGGCAGGCCGGGAATGGCACACTAGCGAGGTTGATCATCCGGGCGCATCCGTGCGTCCGCGGACGGTCGCGCTGATCCGGGCACGAACCGGTCGACCCGCCTTCTGGCGGGCGCCAGGGTCCTCTGTCCTCAATTCCTGACATCCGAGGAACACAATGAACACTCTCGACTTCATCGACAACAAGTCACTCCGCGACGACATCCCGGCGTTCCGCCCCGGCGACACGCTCGACGTGCACGTCAAGGTCATCGAGGGCTCCAAGGAGCGCGTCCAGGTCTTCAAGGGCGTCGTGATCCGCCGCCAGGGCGGTGGCGTCCGGGAGACGTTCACCGTCCGCAAGGTCTCCTTCGGCGTCGGCGTCGAGCGCACCTTCCCGGTCCACTCGCCCACCATCGACCACATCGATGTCCTGACCCGCGGGGATGTCCGTCGCGCCAAGCTGTACTACCTCCGCAACCTCCGCGGTAAGGCCGCGAAGATCAAGGAGAAGCGCTGAGCGCATAGAGCGGGTCGGACTCGGCCGCCGTGCGCGGTGGCCGATCGACTACGCTCGTCCGGGTGAGCAGCACCGAATCACCTGGACAGAACCCCTCCGAGCCGGGCCCCCGAGAAGACGGGGACCCGGCTCGAGGCGTGGGGGGAGGTCGACGCGACGCGCGGACCACCGAGAAGAAGGGCCAGCCCTGGTACATCGAGATCCCCTTGCTGGTGGTGATCGCCCTGGTGCTGGTGTTCGTCTTCCAGACCTTCGTCGGGCGGGTCTACCAGATCCCGTCGGAGTCGATGGAGCCCACGCTGCACGGGTGTGCCGGCTGCACGGGTGACCGCATCTTCGTGGACAAGATCTCGTACCGTTTCGGTGATCCGCAGCCCGGGGACGTGGTGGTGTTCGAGGGACCCGATTCCTGGAACCAGGGATACCAGTCCATCCGCTCGGACAACCCGGTGATACGGACCATGCAAGATATCGGAGGAGTCATCGGCATCGTCCCACCCGACCAGAACGACATGGTCAAGCGCGTCGTCGCCGTGGGTGGTCAGACCGTGGGCGGGTGCTCGCCGGACGGCCGGCTCCTCGTGGACGGCCAGCCCCTGGACGAGCCGTACCTCAACGAGGACCCCTCCCTCGATCGCAACCCACTCAACTGTGCGTTCGGCCCGGTCACCGTGCCGGAGGGCAACTACTGGGTGATGGGTGACAACCGGGGCAATTCCGCAGACTCCCGCTACCACATGGGCGACGAGTTCCAGGGCACCGTCCCCGACGGGAACATCATCGGCAAGGTGCAGGCCATCATCCTCCCGTTCAGCCGGATCGGGTCCGTCCCCTCGCCGGACATCCACGCGGGGTGAGTCCGGTCCGACCGGGCCGGGTCAGGGTGACCCGACGTGACGGACGGCTGGCCCTCGAGGCGGCCCTGGGACGGCGCGGCCTCGGCCCGGTCGCCGGGGTCGACGAAGCCGGTCGCGGGTCGTGCGCGGGTCCGCTGGTGGTGGCGGCATGCGTGCTGGGTGACCGTCTCGCCCCGGAGCTCGCCGACCTCGACGACTCCAAGAAGCTGTCCCAGCCCACCCGGGAACGGCTCCACGAGGCCGTGCTGCGGAGAGCGACCGCCGTGTCCGTGGTGGTGATCGATCCCGATCGCATCGACGAGCGGGGCGTCCACCGGTGCAACCTCGAGGGGATGCGGCGCGCGGTGGCCGCGCTCGACCCGGCACCGGGTTTCGTCCTCACCGACGGGTTCGCCGTGGACGGTCTCGGTTGCCAGTCCACGGCGGTGATCGGGGGCGACGCTGTCGTCGCATCCATCGCCGCCGCGAGTGTCCTCGCAAAGGTCACCCGCGATCGGATTATGGTGGACCTCGACCCGAGGTACCCGGGCTACGGGTTCGCCGCCCACAAGGGGTACAGCACACCGGGTCATGCCAGGGCGATCGAGCAGCTCGGTCCCAGCGACATCCACCGGATGTCGTACGCCAACGTCCGTCGCGCCGCCCAGGCGCATTCGAGGAGCAGCACTAGATGAGCGCCGAGGATCTGGAGAACTACGAGACCGAGATGGAGCTCTCGCTGTACCGCGAGTACCGCGACATCGTCGGTCAGTTCACCTACGTCGTCGAGACGGAGCGGCGCTTCTATCTCGCGAACGCGGTCGAACTGATCCCGAGGTCCGCGGACGGTGAGGTGTACTTCGACGTCCGGATGTCCGACGCCTGGGTGTGGGACATGTACCGACCTGCCCGTTTCGTCAAGTACGTGCGGGTCCTGACCTTCAAGGACGTCAACATCGAGGAGCTCGACAAGCCCGAACTCCGCCTCCCGGAGTAAGACTCAGCGACTGGTCCTCCACAGCCTCCCGCGCCTCCACAGGGCGCTCCCGGCCCGATCCGCGTCCAGCGGATCGGG
>NZ_JAALDX010000085.1 GCF_014145095.1 Dietzia sp. SLG310A2-38A2
CAGTCCGGGGGCCCGTGCGGGGGTCGACCGGCCCGTGCGCGCGGGTGGCGGTGGCGCCGGAAGCCGGAACGTCGGAAGCGCGAACGTCGGGGGCGGTTTCAGCCATCAGTGGGTGCCTTTCCGGGAGTCGAGGATCGAGTGGCCGTGGTCCACCAATTGGCGGATCTGCGGGCCGATGTCGCCGAAGTCCTGCCCGGCCATGTCACCGGCCGCCGAGCGGGTGGCCACGCCCTGGGCGATCGCGGCGAACTTGAAGGTGGCGAACGCCAGGTACCAGGGCATGTGGGCGGGATCGGTGTCGGTCGCCGCACAGTAGCGGTCGAGCAGCCGCTGCGGGCCGGGCCATCCGGGTTCGGTGGTCAGGCTGGGGATGAGCGGCACCGCCGGCCCGTCCGGGTCGCCCCAGTACAGAACCGTCTGCGCCAGGTCGGCGACCGGGTCACCGAGGGTCGACAGCTCCCAGTCGAGGATCGCCTTGATGCGGCCCGGGTCGTCGGGGTCCACGACATAGTTGTCCATGCGGTAGTCGCCGTGGATGATCCGCGACGACGGCGAGGTGGGCATGCTCTCCCCGAGACGCGCCGCCAGGTCGGGCAGGCGTTCGGCGCGGACTGACTCCGTGGCCTTCTCCGACTGGCCCAACCACCGGCGCAGCTGCCGCTCGAGGTAACCCTCGGGACGACCCAGGTCTCCCAGGCCCACGGAGTCCTGATCCACGGCGTGGAGAGCGACCATCGCGTCGATCTGGGCGTCGGCCATTGCCGCCTTGTCGTCGTCGGACTCCGCGAAGCCCGGCGGCAACGCGTCACGGATGACGTGGCCGACCACCTTCTCCATCACGTAGTACGGAACGCCCAGGTCCTCCCCGGTGGTCTCGTTGAGCACCACCTTCGCGACCGGGACGTCCGTGTCCGCCAGACCCAGCTGGATGCGGGCCTCGCGCCCCATGTCGTGCGCGCTCGGCAGGAGGTCGCCGGTGGGCGGACGACGCAGGATGAGCTCCCCGGCGTCCGAGCGGAGCGTGAACGTGAGGTTGGACTTGCCACCCGCTATCAGCTCGGCGGAGAAGTCCGTCCATGCCTTCTCACCCGTGGCCTCGGCGATCTTGGGGCCCACGACCTCGGGGCGGAGCAGGGTGTCGAGGGGCTGGTCGGCGGACTCTGGAGATGGAGTGGTCATGAACTGGATCCTCGTGGGTCGTGGTTGTCGGGGGACCGGAACCGGGGGATCAGCGCTGGCCGACCGTGTGCAGGTCGTTGCCTCGGGTCTCCTTCATGATCGCCGTGGCGATGATGGTGCAGACGCAGAGCACGATGATGTAGGCGCTGATCATCCAGTACACGTCCCACTCGATGAACTGCGCGTTGAGGTACGGTGCGCTGCCGCCGAAGACCGCGACGGACAGGGAGTAGGCGAATCCGATGCCGGCGGTGCGCATCTTGGTGGGGAACGCCTCGGACATGAACGACGAGAGGATGGAGCCGGCGGCGGCGACCAGAGTCATGGCGATCAGCGAGGTGAGGAACAGGGTCCACGGTCGGTCGTCGATCATCCCCATCAGGAACGGGGTGGTGACGATGGTGCCGACCGCGAAGATGAAGATCACTGGACGACGGCCGATCTTGTCCGAGAGCAGGCCCCACAGCGGAAGGGTGCACAGGGCGATCAGCTGGCTGCCGAAGATCATCCAGAAGGCGGCGCCCGCATCCATGTCGCGCTGCGTGATCGCGAACGTGGAGGCGTACGAGCTCCAGGTGTAATGGGCGACGGTGACGCCGGAGACCATGGTCACGACCAGCGCGATCGCACGGGCCAGACGGCCCTTGGAGAAGGTGACGACCGGGGAGGTCGGGTCGGCGGCGGCGGCCTCGGCGGCCTTGTCGAAGACGTCGGACTCCTCCATGCCGGCCCGCAGGTACAGCACGAACAGGGCGAAGACGGCGCCGAGCAGGAACGGGATGCGCCAGCCCCACTCGCCGACGGCGGACTCGGACAGCACTGCGGTGATGGTGCCGCCGACGCCGTAGGCGATCACGGTGCCACCCATGATGGCGACGAAGACCAGGCTGCCCCACATGCCTCGACGGTGCGGAGGTGCGATCTCCGCGACGTAACTGTACGCGGTCGCGGACTCACCACCGTGCGCGAAACCCTGGACGATCCGGCACAGCAGGAGCAGCACGGACGCGAAGACACCCAGGGTCTCGTAGCTCGGCAGCAGGCCGATCAGCAGGCTCGCGCCCGCCATCATGAGCATGGTGGTGATGAGGACCCACTTGCGGCCCTTGACGTCGGCGATCCGGCCGAAGACGATCCCGCCGAGCGGTCGGACGAGGAAGCCCACCGCGAAGACCGCGAAGGTCGCCAGGAGGGCCGACACCGGGTTCTCGTTGTTGAACATCGCCGCCGCGATGAACGGGGCGAACACCGCGTAGGCGGTCCACTCGTACCACTCGAACAGCTGCCCGGTGGTACTGGCCGCGAGCGACCTCTTGGCGTTCTTGTTGCCCGATGCGGACTGGGACGGGGTGACCTCTGAGGGGAGGTCGGGATGGATCGTGGCCTCGGCCATGTCATTTCCCTTCGGGTGGGTTCAGGGGAATCAGGGGTCGTGAGGGTCAGTGGGTCGTGAGGGTCAGTGGATTGTGAGGATCAGGAGGGGGTGTGTTCGTCGCGGAGCTCCCGGCGGCGGATCTTGCCCGTCTGCGTCTTGGGGAGTTCACCGACCACATGGACCTCGCTCGGCCGCTTGTACGCGGCGAGTCTCGAGGCGGCAAAGGCGACCAGCTCGTCCTCGGTGGCGGTGCGGCCCGCCTTGAGGGAGACGAACGCGACCACCTTCTCGCCGCGGTACTCGTCCGGCAGGCCCACGACGGCGGCCTCGAAGACGGCGTCGTGCTCGTACAGGACGTCCTCGACCTCGCGCGGCCAGACCTTGTAGCCGGAGGCGTTGATCTGGTCCTTGAGCCGGTCGACGAGGTAGACCCAGCCAGCGGAGTCCATGACGGCGACGTCGCCGGTGTGCAGTCGGCCGCCGGGCATCGCCCCGGCGGTGGCCGCCTCGTTGCGCCAGTAGCCGGACACGATCTGGGGCCCGCTGAGGACCAGCTCACCCTGCTGCCCGGCGGGGACCGGTCGGTCGTCGACCCCCACCACGGTCGCGTCGATCCCCGGGAGCGGGACACCGATGGACAGGGTGCCGCTGGACTCGTCGACGGGCGCGCGGAGTCCGGGCGGGACGGCGACGACCCCGGAGGTCGTCTCGGTCATGCCGTACCCGTTGTGGATGTAGTGCCCGAAGCGCTCGGCGAACCGTTCGACCGTCGACGGCGGGATCGGCGCTCCCCCGCTGTAGAGGGTCTTGACGGACGCGAAGTGGTCCGGTCCGGCCTCGTCCAGGCGCATGAGCGCGTTGAACGCGGTGATGGACCCGATCGTGTAGGTGACCTCGTGCTCACGGAACGCGTCCAGCACCACCTCGGGTCGGAAGCGCCCGGCAAAGACGAGGGTGGTGTCCCCCAGTAGTCCCAGCGTCGCGTTGATGACCGCACCGGTGATGTGGAACAGCGGCGCGATCGCCAGCACCACATCGCCCGGCACGACGCCCACGAAGTCGGCAAAGCTCCGGGCCACGGCCACCACGTTCGCGTGCGAGTTCATCGCACCCTTGGGCGGTCCGGTGGTGCCGGAGGTGTAGGTCAGCAGCGCCAGGTCGTCAGGCGCTACCGCGACGGGAGCCGGGATTCGTCCGGCGAAGTCGGAGATGAGCCGCAGCAGCTCCCCGTCCTCCGACGGCGCTCCGGGGTCCGAACCGTCGAACACCCGGGGGTCGTTCCTGGTCTGCAGGTCCTGCTCGCTGGTGCTCAGGATCCATCCGGCGTCGGTGCCCTCCACGCTTTCGCGGATCGCGGCGACGTCCCGGTCGGTCGCGATGATCCCCACCGCACCGGAGTCCTCGACGGGGAGCCGGAGCTCGCGACCGAAGTACATCGGGTTGAGGACCACGGCCGCGGCGCCGATCTTCCACAGGGCGAGCAGGGCGATCGCGTACTGCGGGATGTTCTGCAGGTGGATGCCGACGCGGTCGCCGACCACCACGCCGCGCTCCTGCAACGCGGCACCGAGGGCATCCGACATCCGGTCGACCTCGCGAGCCGTCAGGGTGGAGTCGAAGTAGGCGATGGCGGTCCGTTCCGGACTGGTGTCGACCCGGCTGCGCCAGGCGTCGACCAGAGTCGTCCTCCTGCCCACGAGGCTCTCGTCGAGACCCGGGCGGTACAGCTCCCGCCAGGGGCGCGGACTCGGTTCGCTCATCATCACCCTCCGTTCGGCCGTCCCGACCGATCGATCGCTCGGTCCGATGTAGTGTTGCCCACACCACATCACGTGTCAAGTGATCGACAGCTAGGGTTTTTCGATGACCGAGGAGAGTCCACCCATGAGCGACTGGCGAGAATTCGGGCCCGACACCCTGTCGCCACCGTTGCGTGCCGCCCTGGTCATCTTTGCGCGGCACGGGTATCACGGGGCCTCGATCAGGATGATCGCCGAGGAGGCGGGGCTGTCGGTTCCCGGCCTCTACCACCACTACCGCTCCAAGCAGGTGATCCTCGCGGCCGTGGTGGACACCGCGATGGCGGAGATGCTCGAGCACACCGGGGCCGCGGTCGAGGACGCCGGAAGCCACCCGGTCGCCCGCTTCGAGAACCTCGTCGAGTGCCTGGCGCGCTTCCACATGGCCAGGCGGGACCAGGCGTTCGTGGCCTCCACGGAGATGCGGAGCATGGAGCCGGACGTCCGCGCCCACCACATCGCCCAGCGGGACCTGCAGCAGTCGATGATCGAGGAGACCATCCGGGCCGGCGTCGACTCGGGGGATTTCACCTGCGAGCACCCCGAGGACGCGGCCCGCGCGATCTCGTCGCTGTGCGTATCGATCTCGTCCTGGTACCGCCCCGACGGCCCCTTGACGAGGGACGACGTGGTGGCACGGCACCTGGACTTCGCCCGCGGCATGGTGGGCGCGGGCAGGAACGGGCGTGGTCGCTGACCCGTCACCGCCCGCGCTTCGAGCGGCCTTTCCCCCTCGGCGACTGCTGCCGGCCGCGTGGCTGTTCACCCCGTCCCTGTTCGTCCCGTGGCCGCTCACCCCGCGCCCGCGCCCTCGCGGCCGACTTCTGCCGGGCGTTGAGCTTCTCCCTGGGCGCGTCCCCGGCATTGCGCGAGGTGGCGGCGGTGCGACCTCGGACGATGCCCACGAACTCGTCGATCACCTCGTCGCCCTCGCGGCCTGACGACCAGGCGACGCCCATGCGGGTGGCGGGCACCCCCTCCAGCGGTCGCTCGATCACGTCCCGGCGACTCAGCGAGCGTGCGTAGGGCTGAGGTAGGACCAGTAGCCCGACCCCGGCAGCGACCAGGTCCACTGCGGCAGAGACCTCGTCCGGGGTCGCGGTGGTCGCGTCGATGGGGTCGAGCCACGGCTCCCCCTCCAGGTCGGCCGGGGACAGGGACCCGTACGCACCGATCTCATGGTGCCGGGCCGCGAGCACCGCCATGGTCTCGGTGTACAGCGGAATGCGAAATAGTCCGGCCGGGGCGGAGCGGGGGGCGTGGTCGGCCTCACGGAGGAAGACGACGTCGAAACCGCCCTCCCCCGGCGCCGACGCCAGCTCCGCCCGGGGGTCGCCCACACGCCGCGCCGAGATCGGCACGAGCGGATTGCGCTCGCGCCACCGGGTGATCCACTTGTCAGGTTGCACGCCCGGGACGTAGCCGATGGCCAGGCTCCGCCGGTCCGGACCGTTATCCTCGTTCACCCCTCAACGGTAGCCGCTGCCCGACTGAACCGGATTCGGGAAACGCGGGGCGTGTCGGGCCCGGGGCCGCTACCGTGCGTGTCGCCGGATCTCTCCGGCACCACCCCACCGAGGAGGACCCCATGACCCACGTATTCCACGGCGTCGACGAATTCCGCGCGGCCGCCGGTCTCGAACTCCGGGCCGGCGACTGGTTCGCCGTCACCCAGGACCGCATCGACGCCTTCGCCGACGTCACCGAGGACTGGCAGTGGATCCACGTGGACCCGCAGCGAGCGGCCTCGTCCGACATGGGATCGACCGTCGCCCACGGATACCTGACGCTGTCGCTCCTCCCCCGCCTCAGTTCCGGGTTGTTCACGTTCGAGCGAATCGGTCGCGCGATCAACTACGGACTCGACAAGGTGCGGTTCCCCTCGTACGTCCGCCCCGGGGACAGGATCCGGGCGGTGGGGCGGGTGGCGTGGACGCGCGAGGCGCGGGCCGGCGGCGTCCTGGCGTGCGTGCACTACTCGATCGAGGTCGAGGGCAGCGACACGCCCGCCTGCATCGCCGAGTCACTGATGGTGGCGTTCCCGCCGGGGGCCTGACCGGACGCCGAACCCGGCCGGACTGCCGGACTTTCACTGAAGTCAGTTCAGTTCATCTATCGTGGACGGGGACATCTCCCACCAGCACCAGAAGGGTCGAACACATGGAGCGTTTTCACGACCGGGTCGTCGTCGTCACGGGCGCGACCGGTGGCATCGGGACGGAGATCTGCGGCCGGCTCGCCGAGGAGGGAGCCATCGTCGTCGTCGCGGATCTCCCCGGCACCCCCCTCGCCGAGGTGGCCTCCTCCCTCCCGGCCGGCCCCCACCTCACCGCCCCTCACCTGACGGTCGAACTCGACGTGGCGTCGGAGGAGCAGTGGATCTCCGCGGTCTCCCGCGTGATGGAAGCCCACGGTCGACTGGACGCTCTGGTGAACAACGCGGGGATCGGCAGCCTCAAGACGGTGGAGGACGAGAGCCCCGAGCACTGGCAGCGCGTCATCGACGTCGACCAGACCGGCGTGTGGCTGGGCATGAAGCACGCGGGCGCGGCGATCGAACGCACCGGAGGCGGGGCCATCGTCAACGTCTGCTCGATCCTCGGAAGCGTCGGCGGGTTCGGCAACAGCTTCGCCTACCATGCCGCCAAGGGAGCGGTGCGGACCATGTCCAAGAACGCCGCGATGCACTGGGCCACCAGGGGCGTCAGGGTGAACTCCCTGCACCCCGGATTCATCGAGACCCCCCAGCTCCTCGAGCGCTACGCGGGCAGTGAACGCCACCGCGGAATGCTCTCGGGCACCCCGATGGGGCGCCTCGGCACGCCCGCGGAGATCGCCGGCTGCGTGGCCTTCCTGGCCAGCGACGACGCCGGGTTCATGACCGGCAGCGAGCTCTACGCGGACGGCGGCTGGACCGCACGGTGAGGACGCGGTCCGGGCCCGCGGGCGCCCACCAGCGAGCCCGGACCGCGGACTGCGGGGCCAAGCTTCAGGCGGTGACGAAGCGTTGCACGCCGGCGGGCGAGACCTCGTCGACGACGACGTCACCCCTCGCCACCAGGACGTCCAGGTGGGCCATGGTCTCGCAGGTCGCGATCATCTGGTTGAAGCCGTCGAGGGAGGCGAACGCGCGCTCGCGGCGGGTCCAGGGCAGCGCAGACGCCACCTGGAGCCCGGTCGCCCCCTGAGAGGCGAGGACCTGCGCACGCGTGGCGTCCAGTCTCGAGTCGTGATGGGACAGCAGCTCGCGGACCCGGCCGTGGACGCTCCCCCCGACCTGGCCGTGCGCCGGCAGCATGAGGGTGTCCGGACGGTCCAGCATCGCCTCCAGCGAGGCGAGGTAGTCGCCCAGGGGATCGTCCCACCCCCCGAGCTCGAAGCCGATGGACGGGGAGATCCTGGGCAGGACGTGGTCGCCGGTGAACGTCACACCGAGGGCCTCGTCGTCGAACACGAGGTGCCCCTTGGTGTGGCCGGCGGTCCGCCGCGCCTCCATCGGCCGCCCGGCCACCGAGACCGGGCCCTCCTCGGTCCATGTGTCGGGCAGCTCCCAGTCCTCGGCCAGCCAGGGCTCGGCCAGCGCCTCGACCCGTGACGCCTCGGCGATCTCCGGAGCGCCCGCCCGACGGAGTTGGTCGAGCGAGTCCGTCGGCACGCTGGTGCGCAGTTCGCGGAGCTCGATCAACCCGGGTCGCTCGCCACCGCCGAGGTGGATGCGGCTCCCGACGCGTCTGCGCAGCTCCGGCCCCATCGTGTAATGGTCGCGGTGGATGTGCGTCACATGAACGTCGGTCACCTCGTCGAGCCCGACGTCGACCGACCGCAGTCCGTCGACCAGGATCTCCAGGTTGCCCGGGACGTTCCACCCGGCGTCGATGAGAGAGACCCCGTCCGGGCCCTCGATCACGTAGACGTTGATCGCGCGCAGGCCGTCCTGCGGCATCGGGAGCGGGATCCGGTGGACGCCCTCGGCCACCGGATGGCACCCGAGGTCAGTCCAGTCCGTTCCCTCGGTGGTCACGAGTCGGAGACCATGACCTGTTCGTCGCCCATCACCATGATGGCGCGGCCGCCCATGGCGCCGACGTGCTCGGCGGCCTTCGCCCACTCGGGGCTCTCCAGCATCGCGTCGTAGGCCTCCTTCGAGTCGAAGCTCAGGACCGACACCCCGTCCCAGCCCAGCGAATGCTTGTTGCCACCGGTCTCCTTGACGGCCGTGTGGGACCAGCGACGCAGGCCCGGAAGCGGATAGGTCACCTCGGCGTGCTCGCCGCGCCACCAGGTGATGAACTGCTCGTGGGTCCACTCACTGGGCTTGGACGCCATGACGATGAGGTTGTACACGGTTCCTCCGTAGTTGAATTCACTTCAGTCTATGCCGACACGGTACCACCGTGGCCGGTTGATCCGTGCCCGGTTGCACCGTCCCGCAGCCGCGGCGACCGGCCGGACGGGACCCTGACCGCCCGGGATCCCGCCCGGCGAGGGGTCGCCTCAGTGCACGAGGCGTTCGCACGCCCCCATGACTGACTCAGATACCTCGGGCAGGGACCGGCTCCCGCCGGGCCGGTACCAGTTCCACACTGAGTTGAGCAGTCCGAGCACGAATCGCCCGAGCTCGACCGGGTCGCGGCGGGGGAACTCCCCGGAGTCCATCCCCCGCTCCAGGAGTCCAGTCCACTCCCGCTCGACCACCCGGACGAGTTCGCGTGCCCGGACCCGCTCCTCCTCCTCCCGCTCGGACGAGCGCGGCGTGGCGAGCATGTCGATGTGGTGCAGCAGGATCCGCGCCTGGAGTGCCTCGGTCTCACTGATGTCGTAGGCGCTGGCGATCGCCGCCCGCAGCGCGGTCTCGGCGTCGCCCACTCCCTCGACCGCCACCGTGAAGCGCTCGTGGTACCGGGTGAGTTCGGCGCTCATGATGGTGAGCAGACAGTGCGCCTTGGACTCGAAGTAGTGGTAGAGCGCGGTCTGACCGATTCCCACCTCGCCCGCGATCGTCGCCCACTTGGTGTGTTCGTAGCCGACGCTGCCGAAGTTGGCCACCGCCGCCTCGAGGATGACGTTCCTCTTGGACCGCGGGCCCTCAGTCTTGGTTGGCGCCATCGCCTGTACCCCCCGTGTTCGTGATCATCCGTCCAGGTTAAAGGAAAGTGAGTTCAGGTCACACCCGTATCCGTCGACACGGCGGTTCGCCGGCCCGACTCGCCGCGTGGCTCAGTCTCCGAAGATCTCCGCCGCGAGACTCGCCGCACCCTTGCGGTCCAGTTTGCCCACCCTGGACTGCGGTAGCACCGACACCGACCGCACGAACTCCGGCCACTTGAACTTCGGGAAGTCCGCCGCCTCCAGGTGACGGCGGATCTCGTCGAGACCGAGAGGCTCACCCTCCGAGACGACGAGCGCGGCGGTTCGTTCGCCGAGGACCGGGTCAGGGACGGGGACCACGCACACCTGGTGGATCCCCGGGATGGCGGCGAGTGCGCCCTCCACCTCGTTGATGTCGATGTTGCGCCCGCCGCGGATGATGAGGTCCTTCTCCCGACCACGGATGCTCACGCTTCCGTCGTCGTGGATCACGGCACGGTCACCGGTGGCCAGGAAGCCCTCGGCGTTGACTTCAGGCGCCACCGGGACGCCCTCGCGGGCGTATCCCACGAACAGCGACGGCCCGCGGACCTGCAGGGACCCCAGCTCTCCCGGCTCGAGCACGGTGCCGAACTCGTCGACCACCCTCACCTCGGTGCCGGGGAACGGGCGGCCGTCCCGTCCCAGGCGCACCTCCACGTCGTCCGAGGGCGACGGGGTGGTGTGTCCCAGGCACTCGGACATCCCGAACACCCGCAG
Source organism: Dietzia sp. SLG310A2-38A2 (assembly GCF_014145095.1). GTDB lineage: Bacteria > Actinomycetota > Actinomycetes > Mycobacteriales > Mycobacteriaceae > Dietzia. The sequence goes on from NZ_JAALDX010000085.1 coordinate 10,201, forward strand.
CAGGGTCGTATCGAGCTTGACCTCGGCGTCGTGCAGGGCCTTCTGGTTCATCGGGCCGCCCCCGACGGTCATGGCCCGCATCGCCGTCAGCGCCCCCTCTGCCCCGTCGACCAGGGTGAGTTGCAGAGCCATGGTCGGCACCAGCATGGTCCAGGCCACGCGCTGATCGCGCAGGAGCGCTACCGCGGTCTCCGGCTTCCATCTCTCCAGCGCCACCATCGCACCGCCGAGCATGGTCGGTAGGTACATACCGAAGCAGATCGCCGCCGCAGAGGACAGCGGCACCAGTGCACCCACCGCGTCCCCGGGGTGGAGCCCCACGGCATCGATCGTCGCCCGACCGGCGTAGCGCAGGGCGTCCTCGGTCTGGATCACGCACTTCGGGCGGCCGGTCGACCCGGAGGTCATGGCGGCCACCGCGCCGCCGTTCCACCGCTCGACACCCTTCGATCGGCCGCCGGGCGGTCCCGCCACCACCCAGCCACCGAGAGCCCGTCCGGCCTCCACGAACCCGTGCTCGGCCAGCCCCCACAGCTCGGCTGTCTCGACGGCCGTGACCACGACGTCCGGCTGCAAGTCCTCGGCCGCGATGTCGAACTCCGAGCGCGTCGCATGGCCGCTCATCACCGCGAGCATCCCGCCCGTCAGACCCACCGCCACCGCGGCGGACACCGTCCGCCACGAGTTGTCCGCGCGGATGAGGACGGTCGGCGGGCCGTCCGCCGCGACCCCGATCACTTCGGCGAGCGCGCGCGCCTCGCGGAG
>NZ_JAALDX010000086.1 GCF_014145095.1 Dietzia sp. SLG310A2-38A2
CGTGGTGAGACATCGGCATCGGGCTCCCGGGATACGCGGACGGCTGGTGACCTTGGTCACCCCATGGGGAGCCAGGGTACCCAACTGGACGCTTGACCGAAAGTGCCCGGGTGGGCGGGGCCGGGCCCGCGCGTCTCGTTGGACGAGAACGGGCCCCCGCGCAACTGCGCGGGGGCCCGTTCGTCGGCTCGGAGTGGTCAGCTCTTGGCGGCGGCGTAACGCTCGGCGACGTCCGCCCAGTTCACGACGTTCCACCAGGCCTTGACGTAGTCCGGCTTGACGTTCTTGTACTGGAGGTAGAAGGCGTGCTCCCACATGTCCAGCATGAGCAGCGGGGTCATGTTGATCGAGATGTTGCCCTGCTGGTCGGTCAGCTGCTGGATGATCAGGCGCTGCCCGATGTGGTCCCAGCCCAGGACCGCCCAGCCGGACCCCTGCAGGGTGGTGGCGGCGGCGTTGAAGTGGGCCTGGAACTTGTCGAACGAACCGAACTCGGCGTCGATCGCGGAGGCCAGCTCGCCCTCGGGCTTGTCGCCACCGTCGGGCGACATGTTCTGCCAGAACACCGAGTGGTTGGTGTGGCCACCGAGGTGGAAGGCCAGGTTCTTGCTGAGCAGCGGGGCCTTGGTGGAGATGCTGCCGTCCTCGCGCGCGGCGGCGAGCTGCTCGAGCGCGTCGTTGGCGCCCTTGACATAGGTGGCGTGGTGCTTGGAGTGGTGGAGCTCCATGATCTCGGCGGAGATGTGCGGCTCCAGCGCGCCGTAGTCGTAGGCGAGATCGGGAAGAACGTACTCGGCCATAGTGGTGAGTCCTCTCAGTTGGGTGACGGGCTGCGCGTGGGACCTGCCCATGGCGCCCGTCACGACGTCCGGTTCCCACCATAGTGATCGCACACCGGCGGTGTCGGCCACCGGCACCGGAGCTCCGTGAGTACCGGCCCGACCTGCCATGATCGTGGACGTGGATCATTCTGATTCGAACGCCATCCGCGTCATCTCCGTCTCCGCGGTGGTCCTGACCGGGCCGGACGGGGCGGTGGTGACAGTGCGCAAGACGGGCACGGACCGATTCATGCTCCCCGGTGGCAAGTGGGAACCGGGGGAGTCCCCGTTGGACTGCGCTGTGCGCGAGCTCGGGGAGGAACTGGGGTTGACGCTCGCTCCGGAACTGTTGACCCCGATCGGGCGGTTCGACACCGCGACAGCGAACGAGCCCGGGTTCAGGCTGGTCTCCGAGGTCTTCGCCGCGGAGACGGATCGGCGCATGGAGCCCCGGGCGGAGATCGCCGAGGCCCGCTGGCTGACGGCTGACGAGGTCCGGAGCGTCGCGGAGCTCCCGGAAGACGAGTGCGCGCCGCGGGCCCCACTGCTGGTCAGAGTGGCCCGCGAGGGGTTGACGTGACGGGGTGGGCGCCGATCAGACGGCGAGGATCGCGATGAGCGCGAGGAGCAGCAGGGCGGCGGTGAGGACGCTGACGGCGAGGTTCCGGTGACTGACGTGGTCGCTGCACCCCGACCCCTCGAAAGGCTGGGACGAGCCGCGGTCGAGGATGTCGCGCAGCTGCTGTGCGGCGGGCTTTGAAGCGGTCACGTCGAGCTCCCCACTGGTCGATCTGCGGCCCACCCTAGCGCGAACTATGGTGTTCGTCACATCACGTCCGGATCACGCTGCCGCTACAGGGTTACCCTGGCTGCATGGGCTGGCTACAGGACGCGATCAGGCAATCGACGATGCGCACCAGGACCGAGGTGATCGATGCTGACTCGGCACTGCCGGGCAGGTCTGAGCCGGTCGCGGTGGCGCCGACCAACATCGTCACCGGCAACCCGATGGTGCCGCCGTTCCCCGAGGGGCACGAATCGATAGTGCTGGGGATGGGCTGCTTCTGGGGTGCGGAGAAGATCCTCTGGCAGCTCGAGGGGGTGTGGACCACGGCCGTCGGCTACGCGGGTGGATGGACACCCAACCCCACCTATGAGGAGACCTGTACGGGCGCGACGGGCCACACCGAGGCCGTCCTGGTGGTGTTCGACCCCGAGGTGTTGCCGGTCGAGCGGCTGCTCGCCACGTTCTTCGAGTGGCACGACCCCACCCAGGGGATGCGACAGGGTAGCGACATGGGGACGCAGTACAGGTCTGCTGTGTTCGCCACCACGACCGCGCAACTGGAGACGGCCCGTCGGCTGGGGGCCGCGTATCAGAAGGAACTGGACGCGGCCGGCCACGGGCCCCTGACCACCGAGTTCGGGCTGCTCGGCGAAGTCCGGTCCGGTGTGTTCGCCTACGCCGAGGACTATCACCAGCAGTACCTGGTCAAGAACCCCGGCGGTTACGACTGCCACGTCCGCAGCGGAGTGGCCTGCCCGATCTGAGGTCGCGGGGGCTGCTGGGGGCGCTGCCGCTCACGAGGGCTGCGGGGACTCCCGTCTGCCGAAGTGTTTCGGGCATGCGAAAGGGCCCGGCCGGGATTTCTCCCGGGCCGGGCCCTCACGTCGATGCGGCGTCAGATTGCTCTGACGTCAGATCACATCGGGGTGATGTTCTCCGCCTGCAGGCCCTTGGCGCCCTGCGCGACGTCGAAGGAGACCTGCTGGTTCTCCTCGAGCGAGCGGTAGCCCGAGCCCTGGATGGCGGAGAAGTGCGCGAAGACGTCGGCGGAGCCGTCGTCCGGGGCGATGAAGCCGAAGCCCTTGTCAGCGTTGAACCACTTAACGGTGCCGGTAGCCATATTGGCGTCCTTTCGAGAGTCGGCACTCCGCTTGTCGGAGTACCAGATGATGCAGCAGAGAGCGTGCTGTGTGTTTCCCTGCGGTGCCGCATCGTTCTCTCGCAAGAACGGTGGATCTACAGAAATACAACGTACGTTTTCAACTACTGAGAAGAACCCTACAGTCTCAGAGCCGGTCCGTCACCCCCACGGGGTGTCCGGTAGGTGAATTCGCTGTTCCACCTCGGTTCCGGGCCGCTCTCACGGTCCGCGGGCGACGAGACTGGGCGGGTGTACTCCGACCTGACCCGTGAACTCGATTCCATCCTGGGCGACCTCGCCCCCGGCCGCGCAGAGCGGGCGGCGGACATGGAGCAGGTGGCCCCGACCCACCGTGGCGGCGCCCTGAACCTCGTCGACTACGCGACCCTGCGCCGACACGACCTGCGGGACCTGCAGGACCGGTTGCTCGACGTCGGCGTCTCCCCGCTCGTCGGCTGCGAGGACGACGTGGAGGCGGCTCTCCGGGCCGCCCGTGCCGCGCTGGCGGC
>NZ_JAALDX010000087.1 GCF_014145095.1 Dietzia sp. SLG310A2-38A2
CGCCGCCAAGCTGGCCCGCCGGCTGGCCCGGGGCCCGCAGCGCGCACTGGAACTGACCAAACGGGCCGTCACCGGTGCCACTCTCGCCGAGCTGGACGCCGCACTGGCCCGCGAGCACGACGGGCAGTGCGAGCTCCTGGTCTCCGCGGACTTCGCCGAGGGCGTCGCGTCGATCCTCGAGAAGCGCCGCCCGAGTTTCTCCTGACCCGCCCCGCCAACCCGTTCACACGAAAGGCCAGATCATGACGACCGCGACCCCTGACCCGATCGCCGAGCTCCACGCCGCCCGCCGGAACAACTGGAACACGTGGGTGGCCACCCACGCCGAGATGAACCCCGACGGCGAGGCGCTGCGCTACCTCGGCCAGACCACCACCTGGTCGCAACTACACGAGCGCAGCGGTCTCTTCGCCGACGCGCTGGCCCGTCGTGGGGTCGCCAGGGGTGATCGGGTCATGCTGATCACCCTCAACAACCCGGAGTTCGTCGAGGCGGTGCTCGGCATCAACGAGTTGGGAGCCATCGCTGTGCCGGTGAACTTCCGCCTCACCCCGGCCGAGCTGGCCTACCTGGTGAGTGACTGCGCGCCGAAGGTCGTCGTCACCGACGCCCTGCTCGCCCCGCTCGTCGGGGCGATCCGTGCCCAGGGTGAGGAGCCCGGAGACCACATCGTGATCGGCGGCGAATCCGGCACCGAGCACCAGACCACCTTCGCCGACGCGCTCGCCGAGGAGGGCGCGCCGCACGAGCCCGTCGACGTCCCTGAGGACTCCACGGCTCTCATCATGTACACCTCGGGCACCACGGGTCGGCCCAAGGGCGCGATGCTGTCCTACGAGAACCTCACAGCCCAGTCCCTGACCTGCATCAGGGTCTTCCGGCTCTTCGACGAGGAGGGGCGCGCACTGTGTGCGGCCCCGATGTTCCACATCGCGGCGCTCGGCTCGATCGCCCCGAGTCTCCAGCTCGGCGGGGTCACGGTGGTCCACCCGTTGCAGGCCTTCGACCCGTCCGCCCTCCTCGACACCCTCGAGGCGGAGCAGATCACCAGCGTCTTCCTCGTGCCCGTGCAGTGGCAGGCCGTCTGCGCAGAGCAGAAGGCCCGCCCTCGGAAGCTGGTGCTGCGCAACATCTCGTGGGGTGCGGCCCCGTCGACGGACACGATCCTGCGCGCCATGTCCGAGACGTTCCCGGACGCCCTCAACTGCGCGGTGTTTGGCCAGACCGAGATGAGCCCCATCACCTGTGCGCTCGACGGTGACGACGCGCTGCGCAAGCTCGGGTCGGTCGGCAAGGTCATCCCCACCCTGCAGGCCCGTGTGGTGGACGCGTTCGGGGAGCCGGTAGGCCCCGGCGAGGTGGGCGAGATCGTCTACCGCGGACCCACCACGATGTCGGGGTACTGGAACAAGCCCGCCGAGACCGCGGAGGCCTTCGAGGGTGGCTGGTTCCACTCCGGCGACCTGGTCCGGACGGACGACGAGGGCTTCGTCTACGTCGTGGACCGCAAGAAGGACATGATCATCTCCGGCGGCGAGAACATCTACTGCGCCGAGGTCGAGAACGTGATCGCCGGCCACCCGCGGATCCGTGAGGCCGCGGTGATCGGCCGTAAGGACGACACGTGGGGCGAGGTGCCCGTCGCGGTGGTCGCGCAGCACGAGGAGGAGGGTGGCTCGGACATCACCCTCGACGAGCTGACCGGGTGGCTGCGCGACAAGCTGGCCGGCTTCAAGCTGCCCAAGCACCTCGTGCACGTCGATGAGCTCCCCCGGAACGCCAGCGGCAAGGTGGTCAAGGGCGCCCTGCGCTCCGATCACGGCACCGTCGGGGTCTGACGGACTGACCCATGGTCTTCCACCTGCCCACCGGCCGCGGCCCGGTCGTCGACCTCTCCGGTCAGATCGGCTCACTCGTCGGCTATTCGGTGTTCACGCTCGCCAGCTGCGTGCGCACCGTCCTGACCGGTCGGCTCTCGCTCTCCGAGACGAGGGACCAGGCGCTGTTCGTCGCCCGGGTGAGCTCGGTGCCGGCGCTGTTGCTCATGCTGCCGGTGGGCGTGCTGGTCGCGGTGTCCGTGGGAGAGCTCGCCGGACGCCTGGGCGCCGCCGGGTACGCGGGGGCCGTGGTGGCCTTCGTGGTGGTCGGCCAGGCCTCCGCGCTGGTGTGCGCGCTGATGCTCGCCGGGGTGGGCGGGTCGGCGATCTGCGCGGATCTCGGTTCGCGGACCATCCGCGAGGAGGTCGAGGCGATGGAGGTGATGGGGCTCGACGTGATCGAGAGGCTCGTCGTGCCCCGCGTCCTCGCCACGATGCTGGTCTCGGTGGTCATGTGCGCGCTCGTCACCGCGATGGGGGTCGTGGCGTGCCTGATCTACCAGGTCTACGGGCAGGGTGAATCGGCCGGCGCGTTCCTGTCGACGCTCAGCGCCTACGGGCGCCCCTCGGACCTGTGGATGGCGATGGTCAAGTCGGTCGCCTTCGCGGTCGTGTCCTCGCTCATCGCCACGTTCAAGGGCCTTCACGCCCGGGGCGGCTCCAGCGGGGTGGCGGACGCCGTCAACGAGACCGTCGTCCTGGCGTTCGTGACGGTCTTCGTCGTCAACACCGTCATGTCCACCGTGTACGGCGTCGTCGTCCCGTCCGTCGGGAAGTACTGACATGTCCGACTTCCGGGTCGTCGACACGACGGTCGTCCAGAAGGTCCGCACCACCCGGACCGCAGGCCGCCTGGGTCGGGTCGCCGGCGGTATGGCGGAGGTCGGTCGACACGTCTCGTTCGCCGGACGGGTGATCGTCACGCTCCCCACCGCCGTGATCCGGTACCGCAAGCAGGTCCTCCGCGAAGTGGTCGACGTCGGCTTCGGGTCCAACTCGATCCTCGCCGGGGGTGGGACGGTCGGCATCGTCCTGGCCATGACCGCGGTGGCGGCCGTCATGGTGGGCGTGGAGACCTACCGCGGTCTCGACCTGATCGGGCTGACGACCCTCTCGGGGATGCTCTCCGCCATGGCCAACACCCGCGAGCTCGCCCCGGTGGTCGCCTCCATCGCGTTGGCCGCCAAGGTCGGCACCGGGTTCACGGCGAAGCTCGGGGCGATGCGCATCTCCGACGAGATCGACGCGCTGGACTCGATGTCGGTGCCGACCATCCCCTACCTCGCGGGTGTGCGACTCGTCGCGACCATGATCTGCATCGTCCCGCTCTATGCGATCGGATTGGTCGCGACGTACATCGCGACGCGCGTCGTTGTGGTCTATGTCAACGGCGGGTCGGCCGGAACGTATGACTACTTCTTCCACATCACCCTCGGGCCCGAGGATGTCGCGTACTCCCTGATCAAGGCCGTCGTCTTTGCCGCCGTGATCGTGCTCGTCCACTGCAGTTACGGGTACCACGCCTCGGGCGGGCCCGAAGGGGTGGGACGGGCCGCCGGCCGTGCGTTGCGCACGAGCATCCTGGCCATCGGCTTCATCGACATCGTCCTGACCTTCGCGCTGTGGGGACTCGTCCCCGAGGTGCCCGCACTGGGGATCACATGAGAGGCCGCGCGCTTGGACCGACCCCTGAGAGGACCTTGGCGGCCCGCGGTCTCGTCGCGACGGTGGTGGCGGTGGTCCTCGCCGTGGTCCTCGTGGCCCGCGGAGCCGGAGCGCTCGACACGGGGACGACGGTGACGACGAGCCTCCCGGCGCAGGCCGGCCGGGTGCCGGTCCACGCTCCCGTGTACCACCTCGGGGTGAAGGTCGGTGACGTCCGTGGCGCCGAGGGCGGGACCCCGGGCATGCTGGGGGAGTCCGAGACCGATCTGGAGATCCTGGTCTCGTCCGATCACGCCGATCGGATCCCCGGCGACGTGGTGGTCCGCGCAGTTCCCCGCACGCTCTTCGGTGACATCCGCCTGGACCTCGTCCAGCCCGATCCCCGGTCCCCGGAGGCCGGGCCCCAGGGGGGCCTCGGCGCGCGCCTGCGGGACGGTGACCGGCTTCCCGCGGACCGCTCCGAGGAGGCCGTGCTCCTCTACGACGTCTTCACCCGGGCCAGCGACCTGCTGGTCTCCATCAAACCCGACCGCCTGCAGGTGACCCTCTCCGCGCTCGACCGCGCGCTCGCGGGACGCGGACAAATCCTCGGCAGGGCCATCGAGGACGCCGACCGTGCGGGGGAGGATCTCGACCCGGCGCTGCGGGGGCTCGTCGGCGACTCGGCCGCGATCGCCTACCTGGCGGAGGACCTCGCCGACGCGGGCCCGGAGATCGTCGAGACGATGCAGGAGGCCACCCGCCTCTCGCAGATCGTCCTCGACCGGCCGGGGTCGCTGGCCAGACTCCTCGACGCCGGCCTGGCCGTGACCGGGGCGGGGGTCGCGATGGCGGACCGTACCGTCGCCGGGTCGATCAGGCTCGTCGGGGACACCGGTGTGGTGCTCGACCGCACGGCCAGGAACCCCCACGGGATGGTCCGGACGCTCTACGCGCTCCGCCCCATGGGGGAGGCCGGCGCGGCGGTGTTCTCCACCGGACGCTTCGCCATCACCGCCGTGCCGTCCTTCGCTGACCCGATGCCCTACGGGCCGGAGGACTGCCCGCGGTACCCCGGCCTCGCCGGATCCACCTGCGGCGGGGCGTCCGCCTCCGATCGCGACCCCGGGCTGACGGTCAACGCGGCGACCGAGC
>NZ_JAALDX010000088.1 GCF_014145095.1 Dietzia sp. SLG310A2-38A2
CTCGGTGGCGTCGGCCAGGAACGCCTCCGGGTCGGTGGCTCCGAGCCCGGCGAGTGCGGTGGTCACCTCGATCAGGCGCGTCACCCGCGGTCGGAGCAGCGCGGCGAACTCCTCGGCCGGGCCGCCTGCCGCATCCGCCCGGTCGCAGGTGGCGGCGATGCGCTCGCTGAGTGCGGTGAGTCCGGCACCACCCCCGGCGAGGACCTTGCGCCCCAGCAGATCCTGGGCCTGGATCCCGTGCGTGCCCTCGTGGATCGGGTTGAGGCGGTTGTCGCGGTAGTGCTGTTCGACGTCGTAGTCGATCGTGTACCCGGCCCCGCCCAGCACCTGCACCGCGAGCTCGTTGGCCTTGAGGCACCACTGCGACGGCCACGACTTGGCGATCGGGGTGAGGACGTCCAGGAGCGTGGAGGCTGCTGCGGCCTCCTCCGGGGAACCGGTCTTCTCGTCGTCGACGAGCCGCGCGCAGAACAGCCCCAGCGCCAGCGCGCCCTCGACGTACGATTTCTGGGCCAGCAACATCCGCCGAACGTCGGCGTGCCCGGTGAGCATGACCTGCGGCGAGGACGGATCGGCACCGACTGCCCGACCCTGTGGCCGGGTGCGCGCATAGTCCAGCGACTTGAGGTACCCGGTGTAGCCGAGGGCCGTGGCGCCCAGACCCACGCCGAGCCGGGCCTCGTTCATCATGGTGAACATCTTCTTGAGGCCGGTGTTCTCCTCGCCCACGAGGTACCCGACCGCGCCCGGTCGGCCACCGGGGGTGTGCATGCCCTGGCCCAGGGTGGGCATGGTGTTGACCGTGCCGCGGAAGCCCATCTTGTGGTTGAGGCCGGTGATCACGACGTCATTGCGCTCCCCGATCGAACCGTCCTCGTCGACCAGGAACTTCGGCACCACGAACAGGCTGATGCCGCGGGTCCCGGCCGGCGAGCCGGGCACCTTGGCCAGCACCAGGTGCACGATGTTCTCGGACATCTGGTGCTCGCCGCCGGAGATCCACATCTTCTGCCCGAACAGTCGGTAGGTGCCGTCGGGCTGCGGCTCGGCGCGCGTGGTGATGTCCGCCAGGTTGGAGCCGGCCTGCGGCTCGGACAGGCACATGGTGCCGGTGAACCGGCCCTCGACCATGGGCTTGACGTACCTGTCGATCTGCTCGTCGGAACCGTGCTCGATCAACAGGTTGGCGTTGCCGGTGGTGAGCAGCGGGTACGCCGCGGTGGAGACGTTGGCCGCGTAGAACCACGCCATGCACGCCAGGTACGCGGTGTACGGCAGCTGCATCCCGCCCACCCGCTCGTCCATCGCGGCGCCGACCAGGTCGGCGTCGGCGAAGCGGCGCAGCGCCTCGGCGATCTCCGGGATGAGCTCGACCTCCTCGCCCACGAGCCTGGGCTCGTTCAGGTCCGCCTTGCGGTTGTGCGGGGCGAAGTATTTCTCGGCGAGCTCGGCCGACAGGTCCACCACGGCGTCGACGGTCTCGCGCGAGTGGTCCGCGTACCGCTCGCGCCCACACAACTCGGACACCCGGAGCCAGTCGTGGAGCAGGAAGTCGAGGTCGGCCCGGGACATCACGGTGGAGGGGAGGGGGTGCGAGGAAGTCATGCCCCGCAGGGTACTTGCCCGCGGGTGGTGCCGACCCGGGCCGTGTCGACCACGCGTCGCCCTCTGGACCGTCAGTTCCGGCCGGTGGCGCGAGCGAACTTCTGTCCCATCCCGAGCATGGTCTTGGCGTACGCGGCGGGCATGAACCGCTTGCCGCGGTAGGCCTTGCGGGCGTCGGGGTCGGGCAGGATCAGGAACTGCTTGGCGTCCAGGGCGGTCATCACCTCGGCGGCGATCTCGTCCGCGCCGCGCTCGGAGCGGTCGATGAGTTTGCTGGCGAATCCGCTCGCGGCGGGGTCAGACGAGTTGAGACTCGAGGCCAGGTTCGTGCGGAAGAACGACGGGCACAGCACGGATACGTCGATCCCGAACGGCTCCAGCTCCCACCGCAGGGTCTCGGAGATCGCCACCACGGCCGCCTTGACGGCCGTGTAGGAGGCCATCGTCGGCGGGTGCACGAGACCGGCGAGAGACGCCGTGTTGACCAGGTGCCCGCGGCCCTGCGCCTTGAGCATCGGCACGAAGGTGCGGCAACCGCGCGCCACGCCCAGCAGATTGATGTCCGTGATGAGCCGCCAGTCCTCCTCGGTGAGGAACTCGATGCGGCCGCCCTGCGCGATGCCGGCGTTGTTGACCAGCACGTCGATG
>NZ_JAALDX010000089.1 GCF_014145095.1 Dietzia sp. SLG310A2-38A2
GCTCGCGGGGCTGGTGGCCGCGGTCGTGGTGGCCGCACTGGCCGACCGACGTCTCGTGCCCGCCGCCGCGCTCGGCCTGGTCGGCGTCGGGGGCATCCACCCGTCAGCCATGGTCACCGCCGCGGTGTTCGTGCTGTTCTGGTGGCTGTTCGAGGGGCTGTGGCGTCCGGTGCGCGGACGGCTGCGGGACTTCCTCGTGCTGGCCGGGATAGGCCTGGCGGGGGTCCTCACGCTGCTGCCCCAGGTCCTCACCGTCTCCGAGGACGCGGACGAGATCTCGGCCTTCGAGTTCGAGATCGACGCCGACCGGGCCGCTGTCTGGGGCCGGGCCCTGGCACTACAGGTGCGGCACGTCCAGGACTGGGGAGTGCGCTGGGTGCTGCTGGCCCTCGCGGTACTGGGAGTGATCGTCCTGCTCCGGCGCCTCGTGCTGTGGCCGCTCCTGCTCTGGGGCGGGGTGCTGGTGGTGTGCGTCAACTCCATGAGCACGTTCGGCAACTGGACCGGCGGCGCCCTCCGCGGGATAGGGAGCATCTACTACAACGACCCGCGCCGGATCGGGGTGCTCCTGGCGGTCCTCGTGGCGGCCGCCGTCGGCGTGGGCGTGGGGGTGACCGTCCAGGCACTGGCGGGGTGGTCGGCCCGGTTGATCGACCCGATCACCGACCCACGCGGGACCGGTGCGGCGGGCCTGCGGGTCGCGGTCGCTCTGGGTGCACTGGTGGCCACCGGGTCGTGGGTCGTCCAGGCCTCGCCCGAGTACGCCGCGGCGGCGGGCGCGAACCAACGGGCGGGCCGGATGGTCGACAGTCATGACCTGCGGGCCTTCGAGTGGCTCTCCCGGCAGCCGCAGGCGTACTCGGGTCTCATCTACACCAACCCCGACGAGGGGTCGGGGTGGATGTACGCCACCGACGGACTGCCCTCGACCGCTCGCCACTATCTCCAGGCGGGCTCCACCGCCCCGCTCACCCACTACCTGTTCCGCTCGATGGACCGGGCCGGGACCGACCCACGTGTCGACTCCGCCCTCGACGAGCTCGGCGTGACCTACGTCTACGTCAGCCCCCCGAACTACTGGGGATTCCAGAAGCCCAACGAGAGCCTGCTCCGGCTCGACCAGACCCCGGGCCTGGTCAAGGTCTACTCGGATTCCCAGGTGCGGATCTTCGCCGTCCGTGCCGCCTTCACCGAGGGCGAGCTCGCCCGGATCCTGGCCGACTCGCCGTTCCCGCCCGACGGGCGTACACCGCTGACCCGCGCCACCGCGCTGTACGGCGGGGAGTGAGCGACCCGACCCGGGGCGGGTCGTATCCTTGGGGCTGTCGTCCGACTGGGCGCCGCGGCGGGGTCGCCGCGCATCGGGAGGGGATCTGAATGAGGGCACTCGTGACGGGTGGGGCCGGGTTCATCGGGTCGACCCTGGTGGACCGCTTGCTGTCTGAGGGTCACGAGGTGACGGTCGTCGATGACCTCTCGCGGGGGCGGGTCGAGAACCTCACGGGCGCCCGCGAGGCCGGCTCGCGGTTCACTTTCCGGCAGGTGGACCTGACCGACCCCGCGATCGGGGACCTGGTGGCGGAGGTCGCCCCCGAGGTCGTGTTCCACCTGGCCGCGCAGATCGACGTCCGCCTGTCGGTGGAGGACCCGGTGCACGACGCCGAGGTCAACGTGGTGGGCACCGTCCGGCTGGCCGAGGCCGCCCGCCGGGCCGGGGTGCGGCGGATCGTCTTCACCTCCTCGGGGGGATCGATCTACGGACCCGTCACCGACCTTCCGGTGGCCGAGTCACGGCCGGTGGATCCGATGAGCCCGTACGCGGCGGGCAAGGTCGCCGGCGAGGTCTATCTGGAGATGTTCGCCAAGCTGTACGGCATCGAGTGGGCGGGCGTGGCACCGGCCAACGTGTACGGCCCGCGCCAGGATCCGCACGGCGAGGCCGGGGTGGTGGCGATCTTCGCCCAGCGACTGCTGGCGGGGGAGCCGACCCGGGTCTTCGGGGACGGGGGCAACACCCGGGACTACGTGTTCGTCGACGACGTGGTCGACGCCTTCGTGCGCGCCGCGAGCGTTCCGGCCGCCGCCGGGCTGCGTTTCAACGTGGGCACCGGCGTCGAGACCAGCGACCGCGAGCTGCACACCCTCGTGGCCTCGGCGGCGGGATCGGGGGACGACCCCGAGTTCGCCCCCGCCCGCCTG
>NZ_JAALDX010000090.1 GCF_014145095.1 Dietzia sp. SLG310A2-38A2
GGCCGGGCGCGAGCCCCGCCAGCGGAGAACGCCACCCGGGCGACGAGGGCCGCGCCGGCGCACAGCCAGGGGCGCACGAGCGCCTCGCACGCGGGAGGGCCACTAGAATCACTGCCACCTTCTTCGTCCGGACCAGGAGGGTGGGCCGTGACTAATCTCGATGCTGAGTTCGCCGAACTCATCGACACCGTTGGCCACAGGCGTGCGGGCATCCTCGCCACCACGGCCCGCAAGATCGCGACCGAGATCCGCACCGCTGCTGATGCGCTCGGTACCGCGGCAGTGGGCCCCAGTCAGCGACACATCCTCGCCGCCCTGCCAGCGTGCACGTACGCCCAGAGCCGGTTCTGGCGCTACCAATTCGCCGACTGCGCCTCCCGGCTGGCCGACGACTCCAAGCGGTGGGGCGCACCCGTACCCCGCTGCACCGGCGAAGAAATGGCACTGCACCTCATCCTCCACCGCACCACCACCGACACCGGCCAGTCGTGGTCAGACCTGGCCGAAGACCTCTTCCAGGACAACGACGTCCTCACCCTCTATGACATCCCCGTCGACGCAGTCACCGGGCCCATCGGCGCAGTACAGCTCACACCCGCCCAGTGGTTCACCGAGTTCACCACACCATTTCCACTGCCACCCCGGCCCTAACCACCGGCCCGGGCAGCGCCCCTGGGCCACACGCCCCGCCCCAGGCCCAGGCGTGTGGCAGCGGTTGATCCACACACCTGGTGTGAACTATAGTTGACACACGTGATCGAGATCCTCTGGTCAGACACCTTCAACCGCTGGCTGACAAAGCTCAAAGACAGACAGGCCGCCGCGCGGGTGCTCGTCCGGATTAGACGCCTGGCCTCGGGCAACCCCGGAGACGTCAGACCCGTCGGCCATGGCGTCTCGGAACTGCGCCTGAACTACGGACCCGGCTACCGCATCTACTACCTCCGCCACCAGGACCAACTGATCCTCATCCTCGCCGGAGGAGACAAGTCCAGCCAACAAACAGACATCACAAGAGCGCACGAGATCGCCGAACACTGGCGACGAACACAAGGAGAATCCCAATGAACACCGAAACCTTCACCCACTTTGACCCCTCGACGCACCTCAACACCGTCGAGGACGTCGCGGCCTACCTGGAAGCCCTCATCGAAGAAAGCAACGACGACCCCACCGTCATCGCCCACGCCCTCGGAGACATCGCCCGCTCCCGCAACTTCAGCGAAATCGCCCGCCAAGCCGGAATCAGCCGCGAAGGCCTCTACAAAGCACTCTCACCAAGCGGCAACCCCACGCTGGCCACCGTCATCAAAGTCTCCCGTGCCCTCGGCCTGCGACTGCACTTCGAAGCCGTCGCCTAACTGTGGTTCCCCCCGCATCGTGGAGGGTTTCCTAGGCGGCTTCCGGTTCGGTCGCCGCGGCGGTCTCGTAGCTGATCGGGCTCACCATTCCGATCGTGCTGTGTCGTCGGTCGTGGTTGTAGAACCTGGCCGGCCGTCCCCACCGGCTCCGGGAGGATCGGCTGCGGCGGCTCGGCGGTGCAGCAGGCGCTCTCCGAGGCCTATCGCGACCAGGTCGGACTGCCGATCCTCCAGGCCTGGGGCATGACCGAGATCAGCCCGTTGGCTTCCTCCTCGGTCCTGCCTCGCCGTTACGCCGACGCGGACGCGGACGCCGGCACCCAGGCCGAACAGCGAGCCCGTGCCGGCATCCCCATCCTCGGGGTCGAGGCCCGCATCGTCGACGCCGCCAGCCTGGAGCCGCAGCCGTGGGACGACCACGCCACGGGTGAGCTGCAGGTCCGTGGGCCCTGGTGCGCCCAGGACTAGCCTCGGTCTTTCACGGGCCGGTGACTCAAGCCGCTGAACGCACGTCAGTGAGCTGTTCGGGCTGATTTAAAGGGCGGGGCATGGTTGAGGCCCGGCTGTCGCGCCGGGTGTGCGGGTTCCGGGGGTCCTTCGGGGTCGTCGGTGCAGAGGGTCGACGGTCAGCCGAACGCGGTGCGTATTCGGTGCCAGCCTGCGGCGATGGCGGCGGCCCAGCGCCAGGTCTTGTCGATGCGTAGTCGGGTCTGTCGGGCGCTGCGGGTGATGCGGGCAGCCACGTGCAGCACTCGGTAGCGGAACGCGGCGATCTCGCAGCGGGCCAGCACTGGGTCGCCATCAAATGCGATGAGTTTGGTCCAGGCGATCAAGTCGGTGGCCATCATGACGACCTCGAGCCAGGCGGCGTTCTCGTTGAACCCGCGGCAGGGCAGGTTGCGTAGCCCGGTGGCTTTGGCCTGTCGGATACGGTCTTCGACTCGGGCGTGCTGGCGGTGACGCAGCTCCAGGCCGGCGATATTGCCGCAGACCACTCCGGGTGGGGTGTCGGTGAGGAACGCGGTGATGCGCATGCCGTCCGAGTCGGTGAACGTCAGCTGCGCCCCGGGGTGCGGCCGTTCTTTGCGCAGTATCAACCGTGATCCGTCTGGCCAGGCCGACAGGTCGATGTTGGCGGTGACCTCGGCTACCCAGGCACCGTTCCGGATTCCGCTATCGGTGTCGATGGCCGGGGACCAACACTGCTCAGGGATGCCATCGACGAATTTCTTGATACGAAAGTCCACCGGGAACCCGAAGGAGAACCCGACCCCACGCTCGCGGCAAGCGGCCGCAAACGCTCGGGTGGCGCCAGCCGAATCCGAGCGGGCCAGCACCCGTGGGCCGCCGGGATCGCCGGGGATGGGACGCGCATGTGCAGGGAGCGAGGCCAGAGCCATGTCCAGGACCTGGATGTGGTCGGCCGCGGTGTTCGAACCAGCATTGCCGGGACGTAGCAGCCCGCCCAGTACCTCCCCGCCAGCAATGTCGGGCCGATCCAGAAACGCCAGCAGCGGGTGGAACCCGAAGGTGCGCTTCCAGGTCGCGGCCGCGTTCTCCTTCTCGCTATGGGCGACGGTGATCGTGGCATCCAGATCGATGCACAGTTCCTGACTCAAATCCGGGCCGGCGCCCGCGGCCCACGCCGCCTGCCGGGCTGCCGCCCGCGCGGCGCGCACCGCCGGAAGGTGCTCGGCGTCGACTCGGTCCAGCACCCGCCACGCCGTCGGCATCGAGGCGACCGGACCGAACACGCCCTGGCGATCACCCAGGACCCCGATCCCGGTGATCGCGTCCGCGCCATCGGCTACCGCGACGGCCAGATCGGTCAGCACCTGGCCCGGGGAGTGGACCCGTGCCCCCGCGGTAGGTGTCCGTCAGAGCGTCGTTGAGCGCAGCGACCAGGCCAGAGTGCTCGGCGAGCTCCCGCAGCATCCCCAACCCGGCGTGCGAGACCACGCCCGACCCGTCCGCACTGACCCTCAACCGCCGAAATGACCCGCTAGACTTCACCTGGGAAGTGCTCCTCGAACTGATATGACGTTGACCCTAGACAAGTCACATCATCCCAGCTCCGGAGCACTTCCCATGTCATTTCTGAGCCCTCACCTCACGTCCCGCGTGAAAGACCGAGGCTAGTGGGTGTCTCCGTTAGTTCGTCGGGGGTCTGGGAGCCAGGCGGTGGGGTCGCCGAGGTAGAGGCCGCAGGCGGTGTCGAGGGCTTCTTCGGGAGTGCCTGAGGGCCATCCGCCTGGCAGGGCGGCTTGCTGGTAGTCGTTGTGGCTGGCGCGGTAGATCGCGAATCCCCATTGGCTGGCTGATCCGGCGTAGCGCAGCCGGCAGAGTTTCAACTCTTCCCCGTGGGTCAAGGTGGCGTCGATGTAGGCGAACCCGGCGCGGTAGCGGGTATGCAGGGTCTGGATCTGGGGCCAGCGTTCGGTAGCGCGAGCCAGGAGCTTTTGTCTCAGTGACGTCTGGGTCGAGTCGGGGATCTTCGCCATGGTCTCCATCATCACCGCCACTGGTTTCGCACTCGAATTTCGGCTTGTTCCGGCGTGGCGACTTGGCTGGCGATGCTGGGTGCGTCAGAAATGAATATGTCTCCCACCAGCGCTGATGTCGTCATCCTCACTGACAAAGAACGCGACGAGCTGACCCGCCGCGCGAACGCCGCGAGTTGTCCACACCGTGAGGTGCTGCGGGCCCGGATCGTGCTCGCCGCTGGCAGACGGTGACGCGAACGCTGCGATCGCCCGCGAGGTCGGGGTGTGTGAGGACACCGCACGCCGCTGGCGGCATCGCTTCTGCCTCGAGCGCCTGGAGGGGCTTGAGGATCGGCCCCGACCGGGGCGACCGCGGGTGTTCACCCCGGTCGAGGTCGCCGAGGTCAAGGCACTGGCGTGTTCACACCCAGCTGACCATGATCTGCCACTGACCAGATGGTCCACCACCGAGTTCGGGGTGGATCGACACGGGTCACCGACACCCTGCGGGCGGTCCACGCGATCCTCCAGCGCTACATCTCCGAACCTTAGAGTGGTGTAACTCGGTGGCCGAGATCGTCTCCGACATCCGTGTCGTTGACGGATGTAGAGCGGCCACCGTGTGATCCATCGAGTCAACCTTCCAAAGAATCCTCGAGGAGTCATCACGATGACCGCACCCCATATTGTCGACCCGGCAGGCCTGCTTGGCCAAGCCCTCACAGAGGCGTCTCCAGATCTGATGCGTGAGCTGCAGCAGACCATGATCAACGCCCTGCTGTCCGCGGACGCCGATGCCGTCTGCGGCGCCGAGTGGAACGCCCGCTCGGAGCAGCGCACCAACCACCGCAATGGCTACCGCCACCGGCCCCTGGATACGCGGGTCGGCACCGTTGATGTCGCCGTCCCGAAGCTGCGCTTGGGCAGCTACTTCCCCGAGTGGCTGCTCGAGCGCCGCAAGCGGGCCGAGTCCGCGCTGATCACGGTCGTGGCGGACTGCTACCTGCGTTCCGGGCACCGCGCCGGGAGCGGTCGAGTGGAGGAGGTTGTCGTGCCGGGGCAGGACGACCGGCACGCGGCCATCTCCCAGACTGAACCCCCGGCCCCTATCCGCCAGACTGAGGTGAGACAC
>NZ_JAALDX010000091.1 GCF_014145095.1 Dietzia sp. SLG310A2-38A2
GCCTCCCGGTCGAGCCGACCCATGGCCTCCACGAGGTGGTGCGCGGCCTGCAGCCGGGTGGCCGCGGCGAGGTTCTGCGCCAGCGTCGCCGACCGCGCCACCTCACTCAACGCCTCGGCCCCGAGCGTGCCCAAGGGCTCGGGCACGGCACGAAGCGGCCCGGACGCGAACGAACTCGTCGTCGTCACACTCACCACCGCCACCCCTCCCTGGCCGCACCCGACTCGAACATGTGTACTACACTATCGCCGCCATCACATTAGCGCAAGTGTTCGATTGGAACGTGCGGCAATGTCGGGCCTCCGCGCTACACTCAGCGCATGAACGAACCGCCCGCCTCCCCCGTCGACCGCGCCTTCGACGTGCTACGGGTGACGGCGGCGGGCACCGGTCTGACGCTGAGCGAGATCTCCCGTGAGGCGGGGCTGGCCAAGTCCACGACCCTTCGACTACTGGCCGCGCTCGAACGGAACGAGGCGGTGACACGTATCGGCCAGCGCTATCGTCTGGGGCCGCTGGTGCACGAGCTGGATCCGATTCCCGCCTCGCCGGCATACGAGCGGACCCGCCGCGTACTCACACCGTTCCTCGCGCACCTCTTCGAGGCGACCCGCGCGACGGTGCACCTCGCCACCCTGCACGGTGACGAGGTGGTGTATCTCAACAAACTGCACGGTCCGCGGCCGATCCCGTCGCCGTCGCGGATCGGCGGCGGATTGCCGGCCTATTGCACCGGAGTGGGCAAAGCGATGTTGGCATTCGACGACGCGGCCGCCGAGCGGGTGGCGCAGGGCCCGATGGTTGCTTGGACCGATACCACCCTGACCTCGCCGGACGCGCTCGCCGTGGAGCTGGCGGAGATCCGGCGCAGGAGACGGGCGGTGGATCGAGCCGAGCTCACACCCGGCCTCTTCTGCGTGGCCGCGCCGGTGTTCGACGACGACGACGAGGAGGGCATCAGCGGCACCCGTGCGGTGGCGGCGCTGTCCGCGAGCGCAGCCGACGAGGCGGCACTCGCGCGACTGGAGCCGCTGGTCGCCAGGGTGGCGGCGGCCGCCAGTCGCGCGATGGGGGCGGACCGCTGACGACGACGGACCGCGAGGAGAAGAGGGGCGCGCTCGCCGAACTCCCGCGCTCGCCGAACTCCCGCGCTGGCTAAACCCCCGCGCTAGCTGAATTCCATGGTCACGTCGCCCAGGCCCGCGAACTCGGCACGGAAGGAATCGCCGGGAGCGGCGTCCATGGCGCGGATCGCGGTGCCGGGCAGGATCACGTCGCCCTTGCGGAGGCGGACGCCGAACTTGGCGACCGTCGAGGCCAACCAGCCCACCGAGTTGAGCGGGTTGCCCAGGACCGCGTCGGAGCGGCCGGAGGCGAGGAACTCGCCGTTCTTGTAGAGGGTCGCGTCGATCGCGGCGACGTCGAGATCCGCCAACCGCACACGCTGCTGCCCCACCACGTACCCACAGGACGAGGCGTTGTCCGCGATCGTGTCGGGCAGGCTGATCTTCCAGTCGCGGATGCGCGAGTCGATGAGCTCGATCGACGGCACGACCCACTCGATGGCGGCGGCGGCCTCCTCCTGCGAGCACCCCTCCGGCGGGATGTCAGCACCGAGGATGAAGCCCACCTCGACCTCCACGCGCGGGAAGCAGAAGCGAGCAGCCTCGACGGGCGCCCCCTCGGGGTACTCCATGGTGTCGAGGAGATGGCCGTAGTCCGGTTCGTCGACGCCCATCATCTCCTGCATCGCCTTGGAGGCCAGGCCCACCTTGTGCCCCGTGACCACCGCACCGGCGGCGAGCTTGCGGCGGATGTTGACGAGCTGGATCTCGAACGCGTCATCCGGGGTCATGTCGGGGTGGTCGACGGTGAGCGGCGCGATGGGCGCCACGTCGGCCTCGGCGTCCCAGAGGTGCTGGGCAAGTGTGGCGCGGGTCTCCTCGTTGAGCATGACCGGGATGCTACCTCGACCGTCTGGCGCTCGAGCCCCCGGTTCTATAACGTGTTCTACATGGCAGACCAGGAGTTCGACGTCGTCGTCGTCGGTAGCGGTGGAGCAGGCATGACGGCCGCCCTCGCAGCAGCGAAGAAGGGCCTCAGCGTGGTCCTCGTGGAGAAGGCACCGCACTACGGTGGCTCCACCGCCCGTTCCGGAGGCGGCGTGTGGATCCCGGGGAACTCGGTGCTCCGGCGGGACGGGGTCCAGGACACCCCGGAGGCCGCCCGGACCTACCTCCGGGCGATCGTCGGCGACGTGGTGGCCCCGGAGCGGATCGACGTGTACGTCGACCGCGGCCCCGAGGTCCTCGAGTTCGTCCTCGACAACTCCCCCCTCGAGATGGAGTGGGTGGTCGACTACTCGGACTACTACCCCGAGGCCCCGGGAGGACGACTCGGCGGCAGGTCCGTCGAGCCCAAGCCCTTCGATCTGCGCCAGTTGGGTTCCGAGGCGACGAGGCTCGAGCCCCCCTACGCCAAGGCCCCGGCGAACATGGTGGTCAAGCAGTCCGACTACCGCTGGCTCAACCTTCTCCAACGCCCCACCACCAAGGGCTTCCGGCGCTCGGTCCGTGTGACCATGCGCATGCTGCTGGCGAAGGCCCGTGGGGCCAACATGGTGGGCATGGGCCGCGCGCTCATCGCCGCCATGCGCAAGGGCCTCCTGGACGCGGGCGTCCCGGTGTGGCTCAACACGCCGATGACCGGATTGGTCACCGAGGGCAGCGGCCGGGACGAGAGGGTCGTCGGCATCACCGTGACCCGCGGCGGCGAGGAGCAGACCCTCCGCGCCCGTCGAGGCGTGATCATCGGCTCGGGCGGGTTCGAGCACAACCAGGAGATGCGCGACAAGTACCAGCGTCAGCCCATCCCCACCTCGTGGACGGTCGGCGCCGCCGGCAACACCGGTGAGGGGATCGAGTACATGGAGAAGGTGGGGGCGGAACTGGCCTTCATGGAGGACGCCTGGTGGGGTCCCACGATCCTGCTCCCCCGCGGTCCGTGGTTCGCGCTCGCCGAGCGGTCCCTGCCCTGCTCGTTCCTCGTCAACTCGCGCGGCGAGCGGTTCATGAACGAGTCGCTGCCGTACGTCGAGGCCGGCCACCGGATGTACGGCGGCGAGTACGGCCAGGCCCCCGCCGACCAGGAGGGAGCCGAGGGCGAGAACGTCCCGGCCTGGATCATCTTCGACCAGGAGTACAAGAACCGGTACCTCTTCGCCGGTCTCCAGGCGAAGCAGCCGCTGCCGAAGAAGTGGCTCGAGACGGAGAACTTCCACAAGGCGGACACCCTCGCCGAACTCGCCGGGCTGATCGGGGTCCCGGCCGACGCGCTGCAGAAGACGGCCACCCGGTTCAACGGCTTCGCCGAGAAGGGCGTCGACGAGGACTTCAAGCGCGGCGTCTCGGGGTACGACCACTACTACGGTGACCCCACCAACAAGCCCAACCCGAGCCTCGGCCCCGTCCGCAAGGCCCCGTTCTTCGCCGCCAAGATGGTACCCGGGGACCTCGGGACCAAGGGTGGGGCGAACACCGACGTCCACGGCCGCGTGCTCCGGTCGGACGGCTCCGTGATCGAGGGGCTGTACGCCGCCGGCAATGCGTCGTCGCCGGTCATGGGCCACACCTACGCCGGACCCGGGGCGACAATCGGTCCCGCGATGGTCTTCGGGTACCTCGCGGTCGAGCACATGCTGGCCGGCGCCACCGCCCGGCCCGCCACCGAGGCGACGACCACCGGGCCCACCACCGACAAGACGGGAGTCTGACCGTGCCGATCGACCTCTCGATTGCCCTGGGGGCCGAGCTTCCCTCGCAGGAGTTCTCCTGGACCGCCTCCGACGTGGCCCTCTACGCGCTCGGAGTCGGCGCGGCCGGGAACCCGATGGACACCGCCGGGCTGGGCTACGTGGACGACCTGCATCCCAAGGTGTTGCCGTCGTTCGCCACCGTCGCAGCCACGATGAACGTCACCGAGGCGCCGCGGGTGTCCTTCCCCGGGGTCGAGATCGACCTGGCCAAGGTCGTGCACGGCAGCCAGTCCGTCGAGGTGCACCGCCCGATCCCCGCGGCCGGCACCGCCGTCACCACGACCAGGATCGCCGAGATCCAGGACAAGGGCTCTGCCGCGGTGATCATCCAGGAGTCCGAGACCGTCTCCGCCGAGGGCGAGAAGCTGTGGACCTCGCGGTCCGGGATCTTCGCACGCGGCGAGGGTGGCTTCGGCGGCGAGCGCGGGACCTCCGAGAAGGTCGAGTACCCCGAGCGGGACGCCGACCACACCCTCGAGGTCGCGAGCCTGCCCCAGCAGGCACTGCTCTACCGCCTCTGCGGTGACCGCAACCCGCTGCACTCCGATCCCGCGTTCGCCGAGGCGGCCGGGTTCCCGCGGCCGATCCTCCACGGCCTGTGCTCCTACGGAATGGTGCTACGGGCCGTCGTGGACGAGGTGCTCGGTGGCGACGTCGAGCGGGTCCGCGGCTACGGCGTGACGTTCGGCGGGATCTTCTTCCCCGGCGAGACGATGCGGATACGGGTGTGGGAGGACTCCTCGCGTCTGCTCGTGGCGGCCACGGCCGCCGAGCGGGACGACGCCCCCGTGCTCAAGAACGTGGTGGTCGACCTCGTCTGACCGGGGTTGACCAGCCCCCGGGAAACCGAGAACACCGAGAACACCGAGAACGCCCCGCGGCTGACCACCGCGGGGCGTTCGTCGTACCAGGGGGTTCAGCAGAGCTCGCGGAACTGCTCCACCAGACGGAGACGCCCCGGGGCGTCGAGCGCCATGGGAACGACGGTGAGGGTGGTGGCACCGGCCTCACGGAACGCCTCGACCCGTTCGGCCACGTACGACTCGGGGCCGATCAGCGAGACCGACCGGACGAGCTCGTCGGGGACCGCGGCCGCGGCCTCCTCCTTCTTGCCGTCCAGGTACAGGTCCTGGATGAGCGCGGCCTCGGCCTCGTAGCCGTAGCGACACGCGAGCTCGTTGTAGAAGTTCTTGCCGCGGGCGCCCATGCCACCGATGTAGAGGGCCAGGTGAGGGCGAACGAGATCCAGGTAGCCCGGCACCTCGTGCTCCTCGCAGATCGCCAGCGGGGGCCCGGCGTAGACCTCGAGCTCACCGAGAGCGGGATCGCGCTTCGCACGCCCCGCGGCCAGCGGGTCGCCCCACGCCAGGTGGGCCTTCTCGGGGTGGAAGAACAGCGGCTGCCACCCGTCGGCGATCTCGGCGGCCAGCTGCACGTTCTTCGGTCCGAGCGCCGCCAGCACGATCGGGATGTTCTCCCGCACCGGGTGGTTGATGAGCTTGAGCGGTTTGCCCAGGCCCGTGCCCTGGTCGGCGGGCAGCGGGATCTGGTACTTGGCGCCGTCGTGCACGAGCTTCTCCCGGCGCCACACCTTGCGGCAGATCTCGATGACCTCTCGCGTGCGGGCCAGCGGCGCGTCGTAGCGCACGCCGTGGAAGCCCTCTACGACCTGCGGGCCGGAGGCACCGAGGCCCAGGACGAAGCGGCCGTCGGAGACGAAGTCCAGGCCGGCGGCGGTCATGGCGGTCAGGGTGGGCGTGCGGGTGTAGATCTGCAGGATGCCCGAGGCCAACTCCATGGTCGAGGTCTTGGCCGCGAGGTACCCGAGCTGGCTCACCGCGTCGAACGAGTAGGCCTCGGGGACGAACGCGATGTCCAGCCCCGCCCGCTCGAGGTCCGCGGCCTCCGCGGCCGTCTCGGCGAAGCCGCCGCTGTAGTTGAGAGCCATCCCGATGCGCATGCGGGTAACGCTACCGGGGGGCCGCGGCACCCCGTCCGCGGGTCGCCACGGTCCCGGCCCGGGTCGCCACGGCCTCGCCCCGGATCACCGCGTCGAC
>NZ_JAALDX010000092.1 GCF_014145095.1 Dietzia sp. SLG310A2-38A2
AGGGAAAGGGACCCCCACCCACCAGAGCTATTCCGTTCTGCGGGCCAGGGGCAGCGTTGCGTGGCCCACGTCGATGCCGTAGACGATTAGCGTCGGTTCGCGTTCGGCTGCGTCTCGCACTCTGATGGCGTCCTCTGCGTAGACCAAGACCTCGTCGCCAATCCTGAACTGCGACGCGAGAGTTGTTGACCACTCGAAGAGCTTCGAGTCGAGGAACTGAACCTCGTAGCGAGTGGGGGAGTGGCGGGCACCGGGTTGTCCGCCGTGTTGCACTCGGGAATGGTCATCGAGGACTCGCATACAGGTCAGCTGTGTCGAGCCGCGCTTGGTCGCGAGCGTTGTGGTGTGCAGATGAGTGAGGGCGCCACGAACGATCATTACTGCACCCTAGCGTGGCGTTCCCGCACATGCGCCACATGCGCCACACGGTCAACTAGTGGCACTAGTGTGAATCAGTGCCTTGATTAGTTCAGGACGGTAGCCACACCACTGCAACTGAGGATCGGGGGTGATCACGACGGGCAGTGCGGTCACCCATTCCAGTTCGGTGAGCCCGTCGAGTGCCACCGGGTCTTCGTCGACGTCGACGTACAGGAACGCCACACCAGCTTGATCCAGGAGCTTCTTGGTCCTCATGCACGGCCGGCAGGACACCCGGCCGTAGAGGGTCACCGTCGGTGTGGCCATGTGAGACTCCCACTGCACGAAGTTGCCTCGTTAGGGTATGCGTCGTGCCTCGTTTACAACGGCTACTTCGCCCCACCCGGTCCCCGGTGGATACCGCGGTGGATCGACTGATGGGCGAGTTGTCCGATGTCGCTGATCCGGCAAGTGAAGCAGCCATCCTGGCAGCCGCGGCGGACCTAGTCGGTGACCCGGTGACGCTCGAGGAGGCCCCACAGCCGACGGGGCGGTACGGCATGGTGATTCGAACAAAGCACGGACACGTGATCGTGCTGGATCCAGAACTGACCGGTGATCTGCGCTTTCACACGCTCTTGCACGAAGTGGGGCACCTCGTTCTCGGGCACCATGACCTCCAGGGGACACCTGACCGATTGGCCGCCCTACTCACAGGTCGCCCGGTGGTCTCAGAGACGTCGTGCGCTGTCCCAGCCTTCCGCGAGTTGGCGCAGCGCGAGAACGAGGCCGAACAGTTCGCGTCGACAGTGACCAGGCGGCTTCGCCGAGGTCTGACGAACCGTCACCTTTCACGCCTCGACGAAGCGTTCGGATGACGCTGGTCATCCTTATCGTCCTCGAGCTGCTCCTTCTCGCGTACATCATCTCGCGGATCCTGCGGGCCCAAGTGGCTCCCAACCCCGTTCTCCGCGCGGCGACCCTGACGTCTATCGCGCTCTTTGTGGGGATGCTTTCGGTCACCGGTCCTATCGAGGTGGTCCTGAGCGGGCCTGGCTCAGCGACGATCGGCGCACCGACGCTACTCAAGCACCTGAGCATCTTGGGGTGCGCCGCTGGCGTTCTTCTCATGGCCTTGGCCCAGCGTGAGCACGACAACCCCAAGGCCGAGCGTGCCGTCTGGTTCTGCTTCGCTGCGGCCGGGGTGCCGGTGATTGTCCTCCACGTGATAGCTGGAGGAGGGAGCCAGATGACCAGCGTCGGCTACGTGGAATGGTCCCACTCCCAGCCGGTGCTCCTGGCGGCGATGCTGATCGTGTACATCGGCGGACTCATCGCAAGCCTCGGGTTCTTCGCAGTGATCTGGCCCCTGCGCCTGGGGACCGCTGCCGGCCGCGGTCTAGCAATCATGGCCGTCGGTGCAGCACTTCTGGCCGCGTGGTGCTTCGTTCGCCTCGCCTACCTGTGGTCAGCGGCCTCCATCACCTCGCCGCCACCTTCAGACGCCGAGTTCCTGGTGACCCAGCTGCTGTCCGTCGTGGGGATGTTGCTCCTCACGCTGGGATTGCTGTGGTCGACCGTCGAGGCAGACCTCACGGCGTGGCGCCACTGGCGTCGCTTTCGCCAGCTCAACGCCCGGGTGATCATGGTCTTGCCTGAGATCCAGCGAACCTCAGACAGGCGGCTGGGGTTTGATTCGTGGGTGTTCGATCGTGCGATCGAGGTGCTGGACGGACTCCACCATTTTGAACGGGTCGCGGGCAGTGAGTCCGGCTTCCCAAAGGCCCCCCGGAATGTCAGTGACGGCGAGATCACCGCAGAGGTGGCCCGGGTCGCCGCCAACTGGACAGGCCCGGTGACAGCCATCGAGGAAAGGGACCGAGATGACCATGACTCCTGAGAAGGCGCTGACGGAGGCCTTCGCGCCGTGGGTAGTGCTCGCGGTGGGATCCACGCATCTGGGATGCGCTGTGCGATCGCCAGGATGGGGGATCGCTACTGCGGCGGGCCTGGGCCTGGTTCCGCAGGCGGCGATCGCCCGGCGCGTACGTCGCAAGGAACTCACTGACCATCACGTGACCCGCCGGGAAGACCGGCCGGTAGTGATCGCCGGTATCGCGGCTTCCGTGGCCACTCTGCTACTGGCTCAGTCTCGGTTCTCAGCGCCGCCGGAGCTGAACCGGATGACTCGGGCAGCACTGCTGACCCTAGGCGTTGCCGGCGCCGCAACCCTCCGCATCAAGGTGTCGTTCCACACCGCAGTCCTGGCAGGCGTAGTGGCGGTTCTGGCCCGGGAGGTCTCACCGCGGTACTGGTGGGGGCTCGGACTGGTTCCGCCGGTCGCATGGGCGCGAGTTCGGATCAGCCATCACACCCCGCTTGAAACTGCTCTCGGATGCGCCCTTGGCGCAGCCGGGGGTTACTGGGGCGGGGGACGCTAGCCGTCGAGACCAGCTCGTCGCCGTTCTTCCTCCACTGCACGGCTGATCCGTTGGATCGCCTCGGCCGGGAGGTCGACAGCTCGAGCGGACACCGCTAGGACTTCGCTATCGCTCACGCGACGGAGCAGGGCGATGTAGTCGTTGGTGCGTTGGTATTCGTCCTCGTCGACGAAGTACTGCTCGGTGACGCCGAAGAAGGCAGCCAGGTGTCGAATGATCCGTTCGGAGGGATCGGTTCGGACGCCTCGCAGGAGCTCAGAGAGATACTGCTGGCTGAGGTCGCCACCCAGCTCTTTGACGCCGGCAACGATCTCCATCTGCGTGTAGCGGGTTCGGCCCGGTGGGTGAACGGTGTCCACGAGAGTGCGCAGCTTCTCGGCGAAGGTGCTTCGTGCGTCACCTGACCTGGGTCCCATGGGGGTGATGTTACTTACCGGTCAGCGATGCTGACGCGTCACGCTCGGAGCGGCGACGGGCGAGTTGTCGACGGAGATCGGCCATGGTGTTCTTCACATGGGTAATTGAGGCTCGTTGCTGGGCCGCCAGCCTGTCTTGTTCCGCTCTCGCCCGCTGTTGTTCCAGCTCGGTTTGGTGACGCTCGGCTTCGACCTGACTAGGGGAGGGCTCAGCCAGGCGGTTAGCGATACGGGACAGTCTGTGCCGGAGAAATGCCGCAGGATTCTCGATGCGAGTCGGCCAATCGCGTGGGTTGGTGCGGGCGTCGAGGTTGAGCACTGCCACCAGGTCGCGACCGGTCCACTGCTGGTAGTCGACCATTTCGGTGATGACGTCGACCAGTGACCCGAGGTGTCGTCCGTTGTCTAGGCCGTGGGTCCGGGAGATGAGGTCGGCGGTGACGATTTGGGCGGCGAGTGGTCGGGGGGTCTCTTGGTCTCTCGGAGAGCGCCCGGAGGGCGCCTTCGCGCGCGTGAGCGCGCGTTTGGGTGAGTTACACCTACGGGGAGTTTTACTCCCCGTAGGACCCCTACGGGGTAGTAACGATTTTGTATGCCACCTGCGGATTAGGGTCAGTGCCCACGTGGAGGCAGCACGCATCTGGACACAGTCGTGGTGTACGGCCGCAGCAAGGCGTTCCTCTGCGCTGAGGTAGCGGCCGCGAGCGATCTCCACCGCCAGGCCCAGGAGCTCGAGGACTCGCCTGGTGTTGGCAACGACATCGTGGCTCCAGGGCCGCGTGCGGCCGGCCTTCTCGGCGGCGTGAGCTGAGATGGTGGCGTTTGAGGCCGTTAGGTGGCGACCGGTGCCGCTGTCGGCGTAATCGGCGCACCCGCGGGCGATCGCGCGTGCGGTTACTGGGGACAGATGCCGCGAGCGGCATAGACGCCGGCCTTCGTCTGTAGCCAGTGCTACGTCGACAGCGAGCAGCCACCTCGCGCGACCGGACCAACACAGAGCTGGGGGTTTCCCGGGAAGCGCCCAGGAGCGGCCACGTTGACCGTGGGTGAGGTTAGCCGCCTCAGCAGCGGCGATTCGGGCCTCAATCGTCTGGCCAATAGAAGAATCAGAATCTGGTGTGGTGAGGGCATGTCGCGCATCCTGACGTTCCAGCGTGGCGATGCTGGACACGTCATTTGGGTATGCGCTACCCTCGGAACAGCTGGACAAGCTGTTTCCGCCTTTCGGTGGGGCACCAAATACCGGATCACGAGTTGGCGCTCGTGCCGGTCACACTTTGAGCGATCGCCTTTCGGTTGGCCCCGGAGGGCGATCGCTTTTTTGTGCGGGTGCGCTATGCGGTTGTCAACGACGATGCTGTCGTGTGCGCGACGCGCCTCCTGTCTGAGTAGGGGAGTGGGATCAACCAGCGCGACCGAGTAGGTCCAGTGCGCTGGGAGCTTCCGCTTCCCGCCGTTTGTATTCGGCGAGACCGTATGTGACGACGTCTTGCAGCACTTCCCACCGCTTGCGACCGGATCGACGCCAGGTGGCGTTGAAGTCAGCGACGAGGGCCTTGTCGACCTCGCCGTTGAGCTGGGTGCGGTGAGCGCGGGTTCGCGGGCGGCCGAAGGTCGTCATGGGTTATTAATAACACGCTTGTGATTCGCCGTCGAGGATTTGATGCCCCATCGGCGTGTTTGGAATATAACGCAGGACTAGGAGAGTTTGCTATCGGCGTGTCGTCGCCGGTCGTCCCGGGAGCGCGTCCAGGCCGCCAGCACACGCTCTGGCTCAAGGCCGTAAACCCTGGCCAGCGGCTCGCACAGCTCTGAGCGGGGGATGGCCACGCCCCGCTCCATCTTGGACAATTGCGGCTGTCGCAGGCCGGCGGCGGCAGCCGCCTCGGCCTGGAGGAGGCCTGCGTGGATCCGGAGGTCAGGCAGCCGCTCGACATCCTCGCTGACGAGCGTGAGGTCGGCCGGGCGCACCTTGAGTACGCGCGCTAGGGCGACCAGGAGGGGCGGTTCAGGGGTCCGCCGCGCGGACAGCCAGCCCTCTACGGTGCTGGTGGAGACCGCGAGCGCGACGGCGAGGTCTTCGGCGGTCGCGCCCCTTCGGGCCACGGCCGAACGAAGTGCGGTGGGGCTGATATGCCCCGCGCGGCGCGGCATGAACTCCCCCTCGTCGGCATGGTCTGTCCGACAAGTGTGTCCAGTTCCGCCACCCGAATTTCCCACTGGCGGAATATAGCGCGGGATTATAGGGTGGGTCCAGCTACAGGCCGACGAAGCCCGTCGGCGGTAGTTGGAGGACCCACAAGGGCGCTACTGTACGTAACGTAACAGTACGGCTAGCAGTACGGACAGTCTTCACGGCGCGAGGAGTCGAAGTGACGAAGCGAAGAATCGGATCTCTTTCACGGCCAGCGATGAGGGGAGCACTCGTTGGCACGGCAAGCGCTCTCATCGCTTTCGGCGGTGTCTATGCGGCCCTGGCCGCCACGCAGGCTGGTGTCACCGAAGCACAGTCCCCGGTGAAACCGGCGCTGTCGACTCAACCGGGAGTGAGTGTCGCCCAGGTGGCGTCCACACCGGATTCGAGAGCCGTGCCTGTTTCGGGCAAGAGCGCAGTCGTGACGCAAGTGAAGTCGGGGAACCAAGCTGGCCTCAAGGAGGCCACCAAGCCCAAGGCGCCTGAGGTGAAGCCCGAGCGGGACGAGCCCCAGAAGCGGGAACTGTCCTCGGAGGAATCCGCCCCAGTTCAGCCAGCTCCCGCTGAAGTCCGCCAGGCGCCCACCCCCGCTCCGGTTCGTCAGGCGCCGTCCTACCCGGTGCAGCAGGCACCGGCTCCAGTGCGCCAGGCGCCCGTGCAGCAGGC
>NZ_JAALDX010000009.1 GCF_014145095.1 Dietzia sp. SLG310A2-38A2
GCCGGGCGGGCTGGACGGCGGTGCCGCGCCCATCCCCGGGCCGGGGGCGGGGGTGAAGGGGGCCTCGAGACGGTCGTCGAACCTCGCGCACCCGGCCGTCGCGACGGCCAGGACCACCAGCAGCGAGAGCGATCTCATGGCCACAAGCCTACGGTGCGCCGTGTCCTGGGTGCGGGTGCCCGGGAAGCGGCCTATGGTCGGATGGTGACTTCCTCAAAGCCCGGAGACGACGCCCGAACCGAGATCATCCACGACGTCGACTACCCGCTCGACGTCCCCAACGCGACGGGGACCGGTTCCGGCACGGGGACCGCGGACTCGGCGACCACGGCATTCCCCGCTGCGGGCCGGACGGACTACTCGCAGTTCTCGGAGTCCGGGGGATATGACACGTCGACGCCGTTGCCGTTCGGCGACCATCCCACGACGATCGACCCCGCCCCCCGGGACGAGATCTCTCGGCGCGGCACGACCGACTTCGGGTTGTTCCTACTCCGACTCGCCGTGGGTGTCCTGCTGGCGATGCGCGGTATGCAGAAGCTCTTCGGCCTGTTCGGGGGCCCGGGACTCGACGGGTTCACGCAGACCCTCACCGAGTCGGGCTTCGAACAGGCCCGGCTCCTCGCGATCGCCGGCGGCGCCGTCGAGTTGGTCGCGGGGATCCTGCTCGTCGTGGGCCTGGCGACGCCGGTCGCGGCGGCCGGGTTGCTCGGACTCGTCGGGTTGGGCATCGCGGTCCGGCTGACCGGCGACGACCCCATGCCGCTCATCGGTGAGACGACCCGTGGCCTCGAGACGTCAATCCTGTACGTCGCCGCCCTGCTCGCGCTCCTGTTCGCGGGGGCAGGACGCTGGTCTGTCGACCGCAAGTGGCTCTGGTCGCACCGTCCCCGGTTCAGCGGAGTGATCTGGCTGCTGCTGGCCGTCATCGCGGCGGGAGTGATCTGGTACCTGCTCAACGGCACCAATCCGTTGATGTCCACCACCGACAGTCCCGCGGTCACCGCGGGCTGATCGGGGCGGCGGGCCGGGGCGGTCAGTCGGGCAGGATGCGGACCGCACCCTTGTCCGCGGAGGACGCCATGGAGGCGTACGCCCGTAGTGCGGTGGAGACCTTCCGGACGCGGTTGGCCGGACGCCACGGGAGGGGACCCTTCTCGACCCGGCGGCGGTCCAGCTCGTCGTCGTCGACCTCCACCGAGATGGACCGTGTGGCCACGTCGATCGTCACCACGTCACCGTCACGGATCAGTCCGATCGGGCCGCCGGCGGCGGCCTCGGGGGCGATATGCCCGATGGACAGTCCCGACGAGCCGCCGGAGAAGCGGCCGTCAGTGATCAGAGCGCACCTGGTGCCCAGTCCGGCGCCCTTGATGAACGCGGTGGGGTGCAGCATCTCCTGCATGCCCGGGCCGCCGGCCGGACCCTCGTAGAGCACCACCAGCACCTCACCGGGCTGCAGGGTCTTGTCCAGGATCACCGACACCGCCTGCTCCTGCGACTCCACGACCCGCGCCGGACCGCTGAAGTGGAAGTTCTCCTCGGACACGCCGGCGGTCTTGAAGACCGACCCGTCCGGCGCGATGTTGCCGCGGAGCACGGCCAACCCACCCTCGGCGGTGGCCGGGTGCTCGACGGAGTGGATGCACCCGTCCACGGCGTCCGTGTCGAGCGACTCCCAGCGGTTGTCCGTGGAGAACGGCTCGATCGTGCGGACCCCGCCCGGGGCGGCGTGGAACAGTTCGATCGCCTCCTCGGTGGCGGTGCCACTCCGGATGTCCCAGTCCGCGATGTACTGCTCGAGCGAGGGGGAGTGCACCGAGTGGACGTTCGTCTCCAGCAGCCCGCCGCGGAACAACTCGCCGAGGATCGCCGGGATGCCACCGGCCCGGTGGACGTGTTCCATGTAGTAGTCCGAGTTGGGTGCGACCTTGGCCAGGCACGGGACCCGACGGGAGATCTGCTCGATGTCGTGTAGATCGAAGTCCACCTCACCCTCCTGCGCGGCGGCGAGGATGTGCAGCACGGTGTTGGTGGACCCGCCCATGGCCACGTCGAGCGTCATGGCGTTGGCGAAGGCCTCTTTGGTGGCGACCGACCGCGGCAGGACCGACTCGTCGCCGTCCCGGTAGTAGCGGTGACAGAGATCCACGATCACCCGGCCGGCCTCGGCGAAGAGTTCCCGTCGGGCACTGTGGGTGGCCAGGGTGGAGCCGTTGCCGGGGAGGGACAGGCCCAGGGCCTCGGTGAGGCAGTTCATGGAGTTGGCGGTGAACATGCCCGAGCAGGAGCCACAGGTGGGGCAGGCCGAGCGTTCGATCGCGTCGAGGTCCTCCCGGTCGACCGCCGGGTTGGCCGAGGCGGAGATCGCGGTGACGAGGTCGGACCCGGCCTTGACCACACCGTCGACGACCACCGAGAAGCCGGATTCCATGGGGCCGCCGGAGACGAACACGGTCGGGATGTCGAGCCGCATCGCCGCGTTGAGCATTCCCGGCGTGATCTTGTCGCAGTTGGAGATGCACACCAGTGCGTCGGCCGTGTGTGCGTTGACCATGTACTCGACGGAGTCGGCGATGATCTCGCGGCTGGGCAGTGAGTACAGCATCCCCGCGTGCCCCATGGCGATGCCGTCGTCCACGGCGATGGTGTGGAACTCGCGCGCGACCCCGCCGGCCGCGGAGATCTGCTCGGCGACGATCTCGCCGACGTTCTTCAGGTGCACGTGCCCCGGGACGAACTGGGTGTACGAGTTGGCGACCGCGATGATCGGCTTACCGAAGTCGGCGTCCGTCATGCCGGTGGCGCGCCAGAGGGCGCGAGCCCCCGCCGCGTTGCGTCCGGCGGTGCTGGTGCGTGACCTCAGGGCAGGCATGGGACCTCGATCCGTTCGGGGACGACGGGACGGGCGTCCCGTCTGGGCAGCCTTGCGATCAGACCTGCGACCGGCCTCGTGACTCGGGCGGGGACGCACCGGGGGACAGGAACACGATACCCGCGGTGGCAGGAGTAACTTCGTCTCGGTCGGCCGTGTGGTCGACCGGCGTTCCACACGAATGAGGATCACCATGACCGATTCCGGCCACACCGGTGGCTTCCGCGAATTCGCCTCGCACTCGGCAGGCGCGGTGGTCCTGGTCTGCGGCCTGTTCTTCCTCCTGTCGTTCATGTATCTGGGCGGCACCGCGGACCCCCAGGCCCACGCCAGGCACATCCCCGTGGCGGTGGTGGACTCCGACCGCGGCGCGTCGCTGGACACGCCGATCGGCGTGCGGGACCTCGACGTGGGATCGCAGATCACCGCCGGGCTGCTCCAGAACAACGACTGGGAGAAGATCCGGCTGCACGTGGTGGACCCCGAGACGGCGGAGGAGGGGCTGCGTGACGGATCGTACTTCGGGGCGATCAGGATCCCCGCCGACCTGAGCGAGCGGGTCGTCGGCCTGGTCGAGGCGGCGGCCACCGAAGAGGGGGATGCCGCGGAACCGCCCGCGCCCGCGCGGGTCACGGTCGAGTACTCGCCCCGAGTCTCCATCGTGTCGAGCCAGGTCATGAACACCATGGCGGGGGCGATGCAGGAGTCGTTCCGCGACCGGATGGGCCCCAGGCTGCTCTCGGACTCGCAGCTGCTCGCCGAGGCGGAGGGCAGGACGATCGGCGCCGCCGCGACCCTCGCCCTGCAGGACCCGGTCGGGATCGGCGTGACCGCGTGGAACCCGCTGCCGGAGGGGGTGTCGAACGCCTCGCTTCCGATGTTCTACGCACTGATCGTGATCCTCGCGGGCTTCACCGGGGCGATGATCATCTCCGCCGTGGTCGACGCCCGGCTCGGGTTCATCCCCCTGGAGATCGGACCTCTGGCGCTGCACGTGCACGTGGCCCCGTTCGGCCGGCTCCAGACGCTGGCCCGCAAGTGGGTGGTCACACTCGTGACGGCCCCCCTCGTGTCCGGGCTGTGCCTTCTCGTCGCGCACATCATCGGGGTCACCGGGTACGACCCGTGGCACATGTTCTGGTTCTCGAACCTCGTGATCGTGGCGGTGGGGGTGTGTGCACACACGATCATCGCGGCGATCGGGAACGCCGGACTCCTGGTCAACCTGGTCGTGTTCGTGGTGCTGGGGATACCCACGTCGGGAGGAGCCACACCGACGCAGATGCTGCCGCAGGTGTTCGTCGCGATCGGCAACCTCCAGCCGATGCACCAGGCCTACCTGGGGCTGCGGTCGATCATGTTCTTCGACTCGAGCTGGGACGCGGGCCTGGGGCACGCGGTGTGGGTCCTCGGCGGCTGGGCCGTGGCCGGACTCCTCGCGGGGGTGGCGGTCACCCTGGCCTACGAGCGCATGGGGCTGCGCCGCCAGGCCGTCGCGGACCGCG